>JAQWRY010000002.1 GCA_029243485.1 Candidatus Binatia bacterium
ACTACTAAAACAATAAAAAAGAAAAACCTTAACTTACAAAAATCTAACAAACAAAAGATTTCAAAGTGGTGGCAACAAATTGCCGAGCTTCCGAGTCCCGTTGTGCGACAACGACGCGACTAAACAAAAAGGCCGAGACTAACCAACGTCCCTACCCCTCGTTCAGCTTGTAGCGGATGGGGAGGCTTTTTAGGCCGCCTACGAGGGCGGATTGGAGGCGGACGACGGGGCCGGCGAGTTCGATCTCTTCGATGCGGGGGAGCAGGTAGCGGTAGGCGAACTCCATCTCGAGGCGGGCGACGTGGGCACCGAGGCAGAAGTGCTCGCCGACACCGAAGGCGAGGTGGCGGTTCGGGTAGCGATCGATCTGGAACTCGAACGGGTTCTCGAAGACGTCTTCGTCACGATTCGCCGAAGGGTAGAAGAGGCCGAGGTGTTGGCCCTTCTCGATCTTGCGGCCGCCGAGCTCGGTATCCTCGCTCGCCGTGCGGCAGAAGTGGATGATCGGGCTGGTCCAGCGGAGGATCTCCTCGACACCGTTCTTCAAGAGATCGACGTCGCCCTGGATCTTCCGAAGCTGCTCCTGATGCTCAATGAGCGCGAGCATGCCGCCGCTCGTTGCGTTGCGCGTCGTCTCGTTGCCCGCAATCACGATGATGAGGTTCCAGGTGAGGACGTCGACGTCCGGGATCCGCTTCCCGTCGACCTCCATCTCGGCGAAGAATGTGATCAAGTCGTCCTGCGGATTCTTCCGGCGATCCTCGACGAGCCCTGAGAAGTACGTGAACAGCTCCGTCATCGCCTGCAGCGCCGTCTCGCGCCCGGTCATGCCGTCGCCGATGAAGTCGGGGTCGTTCGCGCCTATCGTGCGATTCGTCCAGTCAAAGAGCAGGCGCCAGTCCTCACGCGGCACGCCGAGCAACCACGCGATCACCGCGATGGGCAGCGGTGCCGAGACCTTCTCGACGAAGTCGCACTCGCCCTCGTTCCCCTCGGCGAGCATCGAATCGATGATCTCCTTGGCGAGCAGTTCGATGTCCCCGTGGAGCTTCCGAAGCCTGCCGGGCGTGAACCGCTTACTCGCGAGTTTGCGATAGTCCGTGTGTTTCGGCGGATCCATCTGGATCAGCGTCGCCGGGAAATCGGAGTCATTCGCCTGGGTATTGTCTAGGACCAACCGGGGGCCGTTCTGGAACAAATCCGGGAGACGGCCCACCGTCTGGATGTCCTCCGACTTGGTGACGGCCCAGAACGAGGGGCCACCATCGGCCTGCTCGTACCAGTGAATCGGGTCGTCTTTACGTAGCTGGGTCCAGATCGAGTGCGGATAGCCCTTGGCCGCGTAGTCCGGGCCGGAGACGAGATTGAAATTTTCGCGTGTCAGCGTGTCATCGAACATTTGGCAAACCTACTGCACCCGGTGCGTCAGAGCCAGCAGCCTGGAATCCGGCCCTTCACCTCCTGTATGAACAAGCGTGGCAGTTCGCTTCCAGAACCCGGCAGACGAGCGAATCCGGGAGATCCTGGGCACCCCGCGTTCGATCGCCGTGGTGGGTTGCTCCGCAGAACCGACTCGTGACAGTCATCGGATCGCACAGCTTCTGCAAGATCGCGGACATCTGGTCTTTCCCGTGAACCCCCGTGGTGGGGTGATCCTCGAGCGACCCGTGGCTACATCACTTCAAAGCATCCACGAACCCATCGAAATGATCGACGTTTTCCGGCGACCCGACGCCGTCGCTCAGATCGTAGACGAGGCACTCGCGATCGGCTCTACGATCTTGTGGCTCCAACTCGGCGTCGTCGACAAAGCGTCCGCCGAACGTGCAACCGAGGGCGGCATGACCGTCGTAATGGACCGCTGCCCCTCGATCGAGTACCGCCGTCTGTTCCAGAACGAAGTCCGATCATAGAGAGGATCATTATGCCCAACCGATTTCTTCCCCTTCTCGCCGCGCTCGTCCTCACCGTCTCCAGCTGCTCCGATGCCAACTTGAGCGACGGCGGCGGTGGCACCGACGGCGTGAAGCTCGTACGAACGACGTACGGCATTCCCCACATCACGGCCAACAACTTCTACGGACTAGGCCTCGGATACGGCTACGCCTACTCGGAGGACAACTACTGCGTCCTCATGAAGGAGGTCGTGCGGGCAAACGGCGAGTCTGCGCTCTACCTCGGCGACGACGGTAGCCTGTCCGACGACTTCGTCTACCGGTTCTACAACACCGACGACTACATCCAGAACGAGTTCACCCCCTCGGCTCCCGAGGAATTGCAGGACCTCGTCGACGGCTACGCGGCCGGAATGAACCGCTACCTCGCAGACACCGGCGCCGGCGCGCTCGCCGAAGGACCCGAAGGTTGCCGGGACGCCGCCTGGGTCCGCGACGTCACGCCGTTCGATCTCGCGAAGGTGTTCCGCAAGCTGATCCTCCGCGGTTCGACCGGCCCCCTCGCGCCGGCCATAATCGCCGCGACGCCGCCCTCGCAATCGACGGCAAAGGCCGGCGAGCGCGCGCCGCAGAGCTTCGAGTTCGCCGCCACCGACATCGGCCTTCCGCCCCCCACCGAGATGGGCAGCAACGCGTACGGCATCGGTTCGAACGCGTCACAAACTGGCTACGGCATCCTCCTCGGCAACCCACACTTCCCCTGGCAGGGGCCGGAACGTTTCTACATCGCCCACCTGACGATTCCCGACGTCTACGACGTCATGGGTGCCTCCCTGCACGGCGTTCCGGTCATCAACATCGGCTTCAACGAGGACCTCGCGTGGTCACACACGGTCTCGACCGCCCGCCGCTTCGGCTTCTTCGAGCTCCAGATCCTCGAAGACGACCCCATGCGCTACCGGTACGACGGCGAGATCCGTCAGATCGAAGCGCATCCCGTCAGCGCCGAGATCACGCTGGACGATGGCACCGTCGAGACCCGCACCGAGACGATCTACATGAGCCACTTCGGCCCGATCGTGGACATCGGTTCGATCAACGAAATCGTCGGCGGATGGCCGACCGCGTTTGGTACTGTCCTCGCTGTGGCCGATGCGAACCTCTTCAACACGCAGGCGCTGTCCCAGTGGCTCGAGATCGGCAAGTCGAAGAGCATCGCCGAGTTGAAGACCGCCCTCGGACTTCTCGGCGTGCCCTGGGTGAACACGATTGCCGCGGACCGTGCCGGCACCGCGTACTACGCCGACATCGGCTCGGTTCCGCACATCAGCGCCGACAAGATCGCCACATGCGGCAACACGCCCCTCACATTCATCCTCACCTCGCAGGGCTTCCCTTCTCTCGACGGCTCGCGCAGCGAGTGTGAGTGGGGCACCGACCCGAACACGCGCGAAGGAATCTTCAGCCCAGAAAACCTCCCGTCGCTCGAAACCAAGAGCTACGTCGCCAATTCCAACGACAGCTACTGGCTGTCGAATCCGAACCAGCTCCTCGAAAACTTCTCTCCCGTCATCGGGCGCGAGCGCGTTCAGCAGTCGCTCCGAACGCGGCAAGCATTCGTCCAAGTCGAAGATCGCCTCGCCGGCACCGACGGCCTCGGCGCACCCGGCTTCACGGTCGCGCACGTTCAGGAGCTGCTCTACGGTAACCGCAACATCGGTGGCGAGCTGATTCGCGCGGACGTGCTCTCGATCTGTGAAGGCGTAGAGGATTGGACACCTTACGCGGGCAACCCCGCCGAGGCAGCCCAAGCGTGTGCGGTGCTCGGCAGTTGGGACGGCCGCTTCAACACGACGAGCGTAGGTCCGCACATCTGGCAAGAGTTCTGGAGCGAGGTGTCGGGTGTCGCCAACCTCTGGGCCGTCCCGTTCGACGCGAACGACTCCGTGAACACCCCGCGAGAGCTCAACGTGGGCGACGCGGCGGTCGTCGAGGAGGTCAAGGCGTCGCTCGGCGCCGCGGTCGACGAGCTCGTGGACGACCGTGGTTTGCCGATGGACCGCCCCTGGGGCCAGGTGCAGTACCGTACCGACGGAGACGAGCGCATCCCGATCCACGGCGGCTCGGGCGCCTCAATGTTCAGCGTGATCTCGTCGCGGTACGTCGACGACCAAGGCCTCGGCACCATCCGGGCCGGCAACAGCTACATCCACGCCGTCACGTGGGACGAGAGCGAGTGCCCCGACGCCTACGCGGTCCTCACCTACTCGCAATCGACCGATCCGGCATCGCCGCACTACGCCGACATGACGCGCGTCTACTCCGCCGAAGAGTGGGTGGACATGCCGTACTGCGCGGACGACATCGAGGCGGAGAAGATCTCCGAGACGACCCTCCAGCCATGAGTTCTCGCCCCCGGGCACACTTTCTACATCCTCTCGCGGTGGCCGCGCTCTTGATCGGCTGCGATCCCGGACGTCCGAACTGGGATGCACCGATCGAGGGCCCGGCCCGGCCCGCGGCCGACGTCACGGCGACCGACACCGGTCGGCGCGACGTCGGGCGGGCACTCGGCGAGACTCCGCGCGACGACAAAGTCGTCCTGTTCGGCGATCTGCACGTTCACACGACGTACTCCTTCGATGCCTACCTCTTCTCGCTGCCCGTGCTGGGCGGCGAAGGCGCACACCCCCCGAACGACGCGTGCGACTTCGCGCGCTATTGTGCCGACCTCGACTTCTACGCCCTGACCGACCACGCCGAGTCCCTGGTGGAGCAGACGTGGGAGGCCTCGAAGCAGAGCGTGCGGCAGTGCAACCAGGTCGCGGGCGACCCGACGGATCCCGACGTCGTCGCCTTCATGGGCTTCGAATGGAGCCAGGCCGGCACGACCCCTGAGTCACACTACGGACACCGCTGCGTCTTCTTCCGCGACACCGAAGACGACGCGCTTCCCGTCCGCCCGATCGGCTCCCGTGCCGATACCGACATCATGTCGTCAGCACGCGACAACATCGGGATGATGCGGATGGTCACGCCGTGGAACTACCAACAGTACGACGACTACATGAAGTACGTGACACGGGTGATCGACCAGCCGCTCTGTGAAGACGGCGTCCCGGTTCGCGACAATCCCTCCGACTGCAAAGACGTCGCCGAAACCCCCCGGATTCTGCGCGAGAAGCTCGACGACTGGGACTACGAAGCGCTCGTCATCCCGCACGGCACGGCGTGGGGTGTCTACACGCCCGCAACGACGAAGATCGACAAGCATCTCGACCCCATGCAGTTCGATCCCGAGCGCCAGCTCCTCGTCGAAATCATGTCGGGCCACGGCAACTCCGAGGAGTACCGCGCCTTCCGCGAATGGGAGACCGACGCCAACGGGAACGTCGTATGCCCCGAGCCCACCGAAGACTATCTACCGTGCTGCTGGCAGGCGGGTGAGATCATGCGCTCGCGATGCGGCGATCTGCCCGCCGACGAATGCGAACGACGCGTCATCCAGGCGCGCGCCTTCGCGACCGAAGCCTACACCAAACCTCGGGAGGTCTTCCCGGATGCCCCGTTGGAGGACTGGCTCGACTGCGACCAATGTCGCGACTGCTTCAAACCCGCGTTCTCGTACCGCCCGCTCGAATCGGTGCAGTACGCGATGACCCTCACGCGCGACGACGCGACCGGGGCCGATGGCAAGCCGCTACGCTTCCGTTACGGCTTCATCGGCTCGAGCGACGGCCACTCCGGCCGCCCCGGAACCGGCTACAAGCCCGTTGAGCGCGGGATGATGACCGACATCACCGGGGAACCGAATGGTCTCGTCCTGAAGCTTCAGGACTACCTGGCCCGGATGGACGACCCCCAGCAGCCCGCGCGACCAGCGACCGGGCCCATTCGTCTGTCCGGCAACGACCTTCGTATCTCGAACTTCTTGTACCCAGGTGGCATCGCAGCCGTACACTCCGAAGGTCGAAGCCGCGAGGAGATCTGGGAAGCGATGCAGCGTCGTGAGGTCTACGGGACAAGCGGACCGCGGATTCTGCTGTGGTTCGACCTTCTCGACGGCAATGAGCGCTTCCCGATGGGGAGTCAGGTCGAGCGCGACGAGGCACCCCGGTTCCAAGTGCGCGCCGCCGGTGCTTCGATTCAGAAAGCCGGCTGCCCCGAGTGGGTCCACCACGGCCTCTCCAAGGATCGTGTCACGCGCCTTTGTCGAAATGAGTGCAACAACCCGAGTGATGAACGACATCCGATCGCCGCCATCGAGATCATCCGAATTCGAACCCGCAACGATGCAGACGAAGCGATTGAGCCGCTCATCGAGGATCCCTGGAAGCGATTCGACTGCGACCTCGATCCGGCCGGGTGCGTCGTCGAGTTCGAAGATTCGAGCTTTCCGCAGGACGCGCGCGACACGTTGTATTACGCCCGCGCGGTGCAGGTGGAGACCTCCGAGATCAACGGCGCGCAGCTCAAGACCACGTTCGATGAGCAGGGTCGGGCGATCGCCATCGACTGGTGTGCGCCGGAAGTCGGGCAGGATTGTCTCGGCCCGAGCCAGGAACGCGCGTGGTCCTCGCCGATCTTCGTCGACTACACGGCGCCGGAACAACCGGTCGCCGAGCAACCGGAGGCGGAGCGCCCCAAGGCAGCAGAGCAAGCACCCACCTGACCGGCCGATCGGAGGACCGGAACGCTCGCTTTGCAAAAGCCGCTGTCCGTGTGGCCACGGGCCTTGATCTACGGCGGACACGCGAGCTTCTACTGATTTCGGCCGGGCGCGGGAGGATCCTGCGTGGTGCCCCGGGTCCCGGGGGGCGGGGCACTACGCAGTTTTTCGGTACGTCCGATTCAGGCGCTAGCCACGGCGCTCGGGCGCGCACCCATACGGTCCTGCCACGACGTCAGCCAAGCACACTTCGGGTCGATGGTCTGACCGACCATCTTGCCGAAATCGGCGAAGGCGAACAGGAACACGTCGGCGAGTGTGAGGCGTGAGCCGGCGATCCACTCATTTTTGCCCATGAGGCCGTCCAACCACGCAAGGTTCTCCTGCGCGATCGCTTTCAAGTCGTCGGCGGCATGCGGGATCAGGTGCATACGGCTCTCGAACAGCCCCTGTCCCTCGGCGAAGCGAAAACCGTTCGTGAGGGGTTCGATGATGTTCAGATCGATCCGGCGAACCCACATCCGGGTCTCGGCGCGTTCCTCGGCCGTCGTCCCGACCAGAGCCGGTGACGGATTCTTCTCCTCGAGGTACTCGCAGATCGGGATGATCTCCGAGATGAACGTTCCGTCGTCCAGTTCCAGGCACGGCAGGCGCGCATCCGGGTTCTTCTGCTTGTAGGGCTCCTGACGGTTCTCACCGGCCATCAGGTCGACCTCCACGAGCGGAAGATCCAGGCCTTTCTCGGCGGCGAACATGCGAACGGTGCGTGGGTTGGGACCCATTCCGGTGTGCAGCTTCATTTCTCGATGCTCCTCTCGATACGCGTAGTCGTATCCGTCGAAAACCTACCACCGCGCCCCCTGACCTCGCCACCACTTGACCCGCGGCCGCCCACGGGGGACGTCTCACCGTGACCGCACCAAAATCGGGGACGGAAGGGGTCGCTTTGCGCACTTTCGACGTGGTCGCTTTGCTCGTCCTCGGGATCGTCGCCATGCTCCTTCGCGTCGCGCCGATCGCGGAGATGACGCTGTGGTGGGACGAGCTGGTTCATCTCAAGACCGCGACGAAGGGCGGCTTCTTCTCGGTGTTCGAAGCCGTGAAGCTCGGCATCCCGCCCGGGTTCGGCAACGCGGGCGCCGTGCCCGCCGACTACTTGTTGCTCAACGCGTGGCTGCGCTCCGTGCCCGCACCCTCCCTCGAGTGGATCGAGGCGTACTACCGCACGCCGGCCCTTCTGTGGAGCGTGGTGACCGTTCTCTTCACGTACGTGTACGTGCGACGGTTCTTCGATCGGGGGGTGGCCCTCGTGGCGGCCACAATCCTCGCGATTTCGGTGTCGCACTCGCTGTATGCGGCGGAGGTTCGGAACTACTCGATGTTCGCGCTGATGGCGGTCGTTAACCTGTACGCCTTCTCGGCTCTCGTGCTCCGCCGGCGAAGCACGGGCGCCTGGATCGCGTACACTGCCGTCGCCGTCGTCTACTTCTCCACCGGCTTCATGTCGCTCCTCGTGACGCTCGGGCAGTACTTGATCCTCGCGGTCCTTCTGCTCATGGACCTCCGCAAACGACCCAAGCAGGTACGAGAATTGGTGCGACTCGCCTTCCCTCTCGCGAGCGGGCTGGCAGTCCTGAGCGCCGTAGGCGCCTACCTACGTGGGACCTTCCTCGGAGTTCGCTACGGTCGCGCGACCGACGGCATCGACACCTGGGAGCGTACCTACACGGCGTTCGACTTCTTTGCCGGAGGGAATCCGCTCTTGCTCGCGGCGTTCTTCGCCGGTCTCGCACTCCTCATCTGGCACGGATGGCAGCAAGGGCGCGACCGGGTCGCGATTGCCGCCGGCCTCGGGATTTCCTTCTTCGCCATCCCAATCATCGTCGAGATCGAGCGATGGAAAGAGTACTACTTCCACCCGCGCCACTCCTTCTTCTTGCTTCCGATCTTCGCGATCGTCGCGGCCGGCGGACTGCTAGTCGCCGTGCGCGGCCTGGACCCACTGCGGCGCACCAAGCTACGGCAGGCCACTCGGAAGGCGATCTACACCGCCCTTGCACTCGTGCTGGTCGTCGGCACGGAGGCGACGCCCGTCGTCCGTCATCTCGACAACCCGAACCCGCGGTTCAAACGATCGAAGACCGTGCGGCACTTCAAGTCGCTCATGGTGTACCTGCAGGACCAGGTCGCAGCGCTGGAACCCGATCAGGTCTACTTGCTCATCGCCGAGCGCCGCCGCCCGGGACACATCAGCAACCCCGTCTTGGCGACATACCTGGAATGGTACGGACTCGACGACCGCGTGATCCTGCGGGGCAGCGATCGGCCGATCCAGACTCGCCAGACCATCCATCGACTCTGCCCCGAGGGCTGTGTCGGCGAACCCGCGGCCCGCGTGCAGAAGAAGGTGGGCGCGATCGGACCGTTCAACTCCATGCGCGAGATGCTCGAGCTCCTCGAGGTGTCCGCTGCGCCCCAGACGGCTGCCCCCGTGGGTCAGATCGGGCTCCTGCACTACTGGCGGCATCAAGTGGAACCACCGTCCCGCGCGCCCGGCTTCGTCCTGAGCACGCACGTGGGCATGTCGCTCTTCGAGAAGCCGCTCGCGGCCGCCCCGGACCGACTGGGCAACCAGGAGTAGGATTCGTTAGTAACGCGGGTTCATGGTGCCGGCTGACTTCTCGGCGCACAGGGGCCATCTGGCCCGGCTCGCGCTGTTCCTGTGCCTCCTCATCGTCCCGGTGGGGTGCGTCCTCATCCCGGAGAACCCGGGAAGCGAGGAATGGAGCCCCCCGGGCGATCCGGCGGTGGCCCAGCCCCTCCTCGCCCGTGAACCCTGCGCGAACCACGACCCCCTGCGCCAACCCTTGTACGGCGACCTCCACGTTCACACCGCCTACTCGATGGATGCGCGAATTCGCGAGACGCTGCTCACCCCGGACGATGCCTATCGCTATGCGACGGGCCGGCCCGTCGACATCATGCCGACCGGCGACAACGGACTCAGCAGGCGGCAGATCCGAATCGACCGCCCTCTCGACTTCGCGGCGGTCACCGATCACGCCGAGTGGATGGGCGAAATCAAGATCTGCCTCGACCCGAGGAGTGCGGCGTACGACACCCACAGCTGTCGGATCTTCCGCGGCGAGGAAGACTCCTGGCTCGCGTGGCTCTTTGGTGTGACGGGTAGCCACTCACGCATCGTCGGCGTCGTCGGGATCGGTGGTCGAAACAGCGAGGTCTGCGGCCCCGACTCGAAGGAATGTCGGGCCGCAACCAAGTCTGTCTGGGACGACACACGGGAGTCTGCCGAACGGTTCTACGACCGAAGCGCCGCCTGCGAATTCACGACCTTCCCGGCGTGGGAGTACAGCCGCAGCCCCGGCCGCTCGAAGATCCATCGCAACGTGATCTTCCGCAACGAGATCGTACCCGAACTCCCGATCTCGTGGATAGACACGCAGACCGAGCAAGAGCTTTGGCAGCGCCTGCGAGAACGTTGCCTCGACCCCCAGGTGGGCTGCGACGTCCTTTCGATCCCTCACAATCCAAACCTCTCGAACGGCAACATGTTCAACGTCTGGTACCGCGACCGTCCGATCGAAGAGCAGCGGGAGCAGGCCGCCCTTCGCGCGTCGATGGAGCCGCTCGTCGAGATGATGCAGGTCAAAGGCGAGTCCGAGTGCGCGAACGGCATGCACGGAGTCCTCGGCGGCACCGATGAGTTCTGCGACTTCGAGAAGGTTCGCGGGATCGGGCCCAACGCGCCGGAGGATTGCGTCGAAGACACCGGCAAAGGTGCGCTCAAGGGTGCCGGCTGCCAGTCCCGACTCGACTTCGTCCGATACGCGCTCATCGAGGGCCTCCGAGAGGGCAAGCGAATCGGCGTCAATCCGTTTAAGTTCGGCTTCATCGGGAGCACGGACACCCACAACGGGAATCCCGGCGGTATAAGTGAGGCCGGCTACCCGGGCTCCGGCGGCGTCGAGGACATGACGGCGGCGCTCCGACTCTCTTCCGCCCCGGCGGGAACCCCGCAGAACCGGAAGGAAGTGAGTCGGAACCCCGGAGGTCTCGCGGGCGTCTGGGCCGAGGAGAACTCGCGGGATTCGCTGTTCGACGGCATGCGACGGCGCGAGACGTTCGCGACGAGCGGACCGCGCATAGCGCCGCGCTTCTTCGGCGGCTGGGATCTACCAAGCGATCTCTGTGATCGGGAAGATCTCGTCGAACAGGGCTACGCGATTGGCGTCCCGATGGGCTCCGATCTTCCGGAGCGGGTGGGACACGGCGCCCCGACGTTCGCTGTGATTGCGGCGCACGACGCGGGGACCCCTGAGCAACCCGGTGGTCTGCTGCAGCGCGCGCAGATCGTGAAGGGCTGGGTCGGACCGCACGGGCGCTTCTACCAGGCCGTGTACGACGTCGCCGGTACGGCCGACAACGGCGCGGCTGTCGACCTCGCAACCTGCGAAACTTCGGGCCCCGGCTACGCGAGCCTTTGCGGTGTCTGGCGTGACCCCGACTTCGACGCCGAGCAAGCCGCCGTATACTACGCGCGCGTGATCGAGAATCCGACCTGTCGCTGGTCGTGGCGGCAATGCCTCGAGTTTGCCGCGGACGACCGGCCCGCCGGCTGCACCGACGACACCATCCCGCAGGTCATCCACGAACGCGCGTGGACGTCGCCCATCTGGTTCGAACCGCCGGCGGCCTCCTCCTCTAGCCTCGAGAGAAGTCGATCTGGGTCCGTTTCTCGGAGCCAATCGGTGCGGGTGTCAGTGACGGCGTCTCCCGCGGTCCAATTTCGGATCAACTGCTTCACTCGCGACGCCAGGCCGCGGGGGTGCCCGGGGCCGGACTCGCGCATGGCTTCGACGTAGCGGCACAGGAACTGGAAGGACCGGCGGCGGTCTACCTGCTCGCCTGAGAACACCCACGGGTCCGCGAGCGCGCCGCGGCCGATCATCGCGTAGCGACATCCAGTCTCGCGGCGCATACGCTCGAGATCCGCATGGGTCTTGATGCTCCCGTTGCCACAGACGGGAATCGAGACGGCGGACACCGCGCGCGCGATGCGTTCCCAGTAGACCTCTTCCTGGTATTTCTCGGAGCGCGTTCGGCAGTGGATCGTGAGCATCGCCGCGCCGCCCTGCTCCACCGCTCGAGCCAGGTCTTCGACGTGGTCGGCGTTGTCGAAACCGGCCCGGATCTTCACCGTCACGGGGATCGCCCTGACCGCGTCCGAGACCTGACGAATGACCGCCTCCATCGAGAGCGGGTCCCGCAGGGCCGCCGACCCAGAGCAGGTCTTCAGAGCACCCTTCGCCGGACAACCGAAATTGATATCGAGAACCGGGACGACGCCAAGCGCCTCCACCCGACGTGCGGTTTCCGCCATCGTGTCGGGGTTCGAACCCATGAGTTGCATCCCAACCGGCGTCCCGAAGCTATTGCGGCCCAGGTGCTTGCGAAGCACGTGGTCGGGAACCGGCGCATTCCGCGGAACGACGACGAACTCCGTGAAGGCCCCGCCCAGAACCTCGGGCCGATGAAGCTCTATCACCACCTCACGGAAAGCGGGTTCGGTCACCCCCTCCATCGGAGCGAGCATCCACGGGCCGGTGAACGGGAGTTCGTGCACGACATCGCTTTACCCGAACGTGGACACACACGCCCACTTCCAGCTTGCCTCCGCGCCATCCGGAAGCGATGAGTACGCATGGAGTTCACCAAGCTCGGTCGCACCGGCCTCGACGTGTCCCGAATCTGCCTCGGCTGCATGAGCTACGGCACGAAGGATTGGCGGGACTGGGTTCTCGACGAGGACGCCTCCCGACCGTTCTTCCGGCGCGCCGTCGAGGCGGGCATCAACTTCTTCGACACCGCCGACATGTACTCGCTCGGACGCAGCGAGGAAATCACCGGCAAGATGCTGCGCGAGTTCGGACGCCCCGACGAGGTCGTCATCGCGACGAAGGTGTTCTTCCCATTCCGACAGGGCCCCAACCAGGGCGGTCTCTCCCGCAAGCACATCCAGGAAGCATGCGAAGCAAGCCTGAAGCGGCTCGGCGTCGACGCGATCGATCTCTACCAAATCCATCGCCTCGACAAGTTCACTCCGATGGAGGAAATCCTCGCCGCCCTCGATTGGCTCGTCCAGCAAGGAAAAGTTCGCTACATCGGCTCGAGCTCGATGTGCGCCTGGGAGTTTCAGAAATGCCTCGGTCTGTCCGAGCACAACGGCTGGGCGCGCTTCGTGTCGATGCAGAACCACTACAACCTGGTCTACCGCGAAGAAGAACGCGAGATGATTCCGCAGTGCCAAGCGGAGGGCATCGGCGTGATCCCCTGGTCGCCTCTCGCGCGCGGCATGCTCACCGGCAGCCGCAAGGCTCTAAATGACAAGGACTCCACGACGCGCGCGGGCAGTGACGGCCTTGCGAATTTCCTTTACGCGCAGGAGTCCGACTGGAACGTCGTCCAGGCGAACCTCGATGTCGCAAAGGAGCGCAGCGTGCCGCCCGCGCGCACCGCACTCGCGTGGCTGCTCTCGCGCCCGGGGGTCTCAGCGCCCATCATCGGGGCAACGAAGCTCCCCCATCTCGACGACGCGATCGAAGCCGTGGGACTCGAACTCACCGACGATGAGATCCTGAAGCTCGAAGCGGCATACATACCGCACCCCGTTCTCGGGCACTAAAAGCCTAACCCAAGATGGCTCCTAGACCGCGCCCAAGAGCGGTCATGCCCGCAGCAACCCCATTCACCAACCTGCTGGGGGGCATGGCCTCGTGGTTCCTCTTCTGGGGGACCAGTCAGGTCATGTTCCAGTGGCTCGTGGTGGAAGGCCTCGGCGCCCCGGCCACCCTGGTCGGAACGGCGCAGATGGCGATGATGCTTCCGTCGCTCCTCTTCGTGTTGATCGGAGGCGCAGCCGCCGACCGGCTCGACCCACGCCGCGTGCTGCTCGTGGTCCACTTCCTCACAGCGGCGGTCGCGGGCGCCCTGTGCTTTCTCGTCGTTCGGGACGAGCTCTCGTACGAGTGGCTGATCGGGTACGCGCTCGCGGTCGGGACGCTGCAGGCCTTCGGGATGCCCGCGCGCGACACGCAGCTCTCCGACGTGGTACGTCACGCGGGACTGAGCCGCGCCGTCGCCGGGCTCACGATGGTGCAGCACATGGCGCAGATGTGCGGCGCGTTCATCGGTGGTCTTGCCACGTTCGCCGGCCCCGGCCCGATCATCGCGTCGCAAGCAGCCTTCCTGCTGGTCGGCACCGGCTTCGTCGCACGACTGCCCGGACGCCCCAAGGCACCCGACGAGCCCCGCAAACCGATCCGCCTTCAAGAACTCCGCGAAGGCCTCCTCGAGGTCGTTCGTTCCCCGATCCTTCGCCCCGTCTTCCTGCTCTCGATCACGACCGGGATGTTCTTCATCGGACCGTTCCTCGTGATCCTTCCGCTCATCGTACGCGACGTCTACGGCGGAGGCGCCGGCGAGATGGGCATCCTGACAGGCATGTTCCCCTTGGGTGCCGTCGGCGGCGGCGCCGTGATCGTCTCGCGCGGCGGAATCGAACGCAACGGACGGGCGCTCGCGATCGGTCAGATTCTCGGTGCCACGTCGATCGCCTCAATCGGAATCGGTCTGCCATTCGAGGGAACCGCCCTCAGTGTCCTTTTGTG
This sequence comes from Candidatus Binatia bacterium, assembly GCA_029243485.1. Lineage (NCBI taxonomy): Bacteria > Candidatus Binatota > Binatia (SeqCode) > Binatia bacterium. The sequence goes on from JAQWRY010000002.1 coordinate 14,253, forward strand.
GGGCGTATCCGGCTCGCTGTTCATCAACACCGGGCGAACTCTGTTCCAACAGCACGCTTCGGCGGAGAACCGCGGCCGCGTGCTGTCCGTCTACACGCTCGGTCTGATGGGGGCGAGCCCGTTCGGCAGTGTTCTCTCCGGAGCACTCGCCGAGCCGCTCGGCCTACACGGCACCCTCGTCTTCTCCGCCGTGACAGCCGGCGCGGCGGCCGCCGTCCTCTGTCTCACGACCCGTCTCTGGTCGCTTCGCTAGGGTCCTAGAGCGACAACCAGAGACGAAGGAGATGGCGCCGCGCGTCCGGCGTGTCTTCGTAGCCAGTCCGCGCATGGATCACTGTGTGGTTCGAAACGAGTTGGATATCCCCCGGCTCGAGATCCATGTCGAGTCGCACGTCCTCGGAGACCGCGATCTCGTCGTAGAGATCCAACAGCTCGAGGTCCGCTCCCTCGAGGGCAGGGGCATCCGCGTGCCGCGGCGCCGAGCGGAAATAGTCGCTGTGGTAGAACGTCCGCAGCTGGCCGCCCCCGTACCGACACGGCGGTATCGGAAGCCAACCGGCCATCCCCGAGCGCTCTTCGTTGCGGATGTCGAGCGGGAACGTGTCAAAGAGCCGCGACGCAAGGTCGGGTCGGCGACGAACGACTTCATTCCACACGGTCACGGAGCTCGCGATCCGCGAGAGGCCGCCCTCTTTCGCTTTCGTCAGACAGAGAAGCCCGACGACGTCGGCCGCATCGCAGTGGTACGCGATGTCGGACGAGGTTCGGTACAGCCGCACGAGAGGATTCGCCGCATCCTCTCCCGTGTCGATGACGTGCCCGAGAAGATCACCGTCCGGATTCTGCGCACCGGGGCGCCCGAGATGCAGACCGAGACCCCAAAAGAAGATCTGCGCGTCCGCTTCCCCGAAACGCTCGACCGGCACACCGGAGATCAAGACAAACCCGCGCCCACCATCGAGTGCGTTGCGCCAGGAGACAATCGCGCTGCCAAGAGCCGTCAGCGGAAAGTCCTCCACCGTAAGCTCGCCCGTCGGGCGGCCCGTCCGTTTCGCCACGCAGAGCGCCGCCTCCAACTCGGCCACGTGCTCTGCGGTCAGCCGAAAGCGCCAACTCACATCCTGCACGAGGTCCGCGCCACGCCAGGCGGCAGGCACGTCGAGGGGGCTATCGAGGACGCCCTCATTGGACCGATCGAAGTAGTGCACGGTCTGTTCGGCGTATGATCGAAAGTGCTCGTCCACCACGCAGCCTTACCACGCCGAGCCGACCGCTTAAGACCGAATCAGCGCTCCACCCGGCGCCAACCTTCGCCGAATTTCTCAAACCCTTCGTTCTCGAGACAGTCCTCCCATTCGAAAATCGAGTCCGAGCAGCCGCGGCGGGCCTGCGAAAACTCGGCCTCCTCACATTCGGCGGCGAGAGCGACTAGGACGACGAGAGCAGAGATTTCCGGGGCTATGGTCGCGCGCACTCTCGAAGTATCGGACGCGCAGGGGCCTGGACATCAGCTCCCGTCGGAGGCCCCCGGCGCCACGATCAGTCGGTAGCCGTAATCAACTTCGTCCTTTGCCCGCAGATCCCTGTGGCGATCGGCCTACACGCCACCCGAAGAAGCTCCGTGATGCCGACGATCGGATCCAGCCAATGATGCACGGCGACCTGAGGACGCGGGAACGGAAACTTTGGTTCGAGGCTCCGCGGCCTGACGCGTAGAAGCACCTGATCCACACGACGCGGTTCCGCCGCGCCCTCCGCGATGCCAACCGTGAGGACGATCGATGTCAGGACCCACCAACCGCGCCGCCAAGTGAGTTTCATCGCGCGAAGCCGTCAGTTCTTAATGGTCATGCCACCGTCGACCGGGAGGGTCACCCCGTTGATGTACGACGCGGCAGGAAGCGCCAGGTTCAGGGTCGCGTGGGCGACCTCCTCAGGGTCCCCGTACCGCGCCAGCGGGACACGACGATGGGCGAACTTCTCCTTCGCGTCATCAGGGATGGCCGCGGTCATGCCGGTTCGAATCGGCCCGGGGCAGACACAATTCGCGGTGATTCCGGTCTTCCCGAGTTCGACGGCGAGCGAGCGCGTGAGACCGATCACTCCGTGCTTCGCCGCCGTATACGGCCCCGCGTACAACTGCGCGCCGAGGCCTTCACTCGACGCGATGTTGATGATGCGTCCCTCGCCGCTGCGCTGGAGCAACGGTAGGCACGCCCGAACGAGCCGCACCTGCGCGGTCAGCATGACCGAGAGCGCGCGGTCCCAATGCGTTTCGTAGTCATCCGCCCCGATCGGCGCACCGATCGAGATGCCCGCATTGTTGACGAGCACGTCGACGCCGCCGAGGTCACGATCGATCTCGCCGACGACGGCGCGGATCTGCTCACCATCGCTGACATCGAGAGCCCACCCTCGCGCAACACCACCCGCCCCGGTGATTTCGTCCACGACTTGCCCGACACCTTCCGCGTTCAGGTCCGTCACCGCGACCTTCGCGCCTTCGTCCGCGAAGAGATGCGCCGTCGCTCGGCCCATTCCGCTCGCCGCTCCCGTGACCAGAACGACCTTTCCCTCGACCGACCGACTTCTCGTACTGAGGCGTGGCATGGCCCCGTCGTAGCCTACCAGGGCACTGCTAAGCCACCGCGCGAATGTTGCCGACGAAGGCGGGCCCGGTCAAAATCCCAACGCCGGCCGACAGGCTCGCGCCGTCGGCCACACGCATTCTCGCGACGCCCTTCACGATATCACTCGCGGATCCGACGGCCGCGCGCTCCTTGCTCTCATGCGCCTCCGGCGCACCGAAGACCGTCATCATCCCGTCGCCATTGAACTCCACGACAGTTCCGCCGCGCTCCTCGAAGAAGAAGCGCTCGACCCAACCCCCGACGCCACCGGGCGCCGGAACGAGCCAGGCCGCGATCGCCATGGATGTGAGCAACTCCGCCGTAGAACTCTCCCCGAGGCCACCGCCCACAAGGGACAAGACCCGAAGCACGACGAGCACGACGGTCAGCACGAGCAATGCCGACAAGATCGTGAAGGCGGCGGCCTCGCTGATCAGCCGATCGATGTCGAACAGTTGCGCCGAAACGCGTGCTAAAAAACGCACACGGGAATCGCGAGCGTTGCGATCACGCTCGCCTCGTAGAGCCACCAGAGGCTCGGATCGACCCCCGCCGAGGCCGCGGCAGCCGGCACCGGGACCGTTCCAAGATAGGGGCCGAGCCCGACCCACTTCACCTGGCGCCGCCCGTACTTGTCGGCCTGCAGGTACGTGCGCGCCACCACGATCATCGCGGTGAGGATGAAGGCGACGTTCACGGCAAGCGTGCCGCGCATGCCCGCCTCCGGCCAGAACGCGGAGACCACCGGGCTCGAACCCGCACCGGGCGCCTGGGCGATCACGGGCAACCACCCGAGTTCCCCGTTCATCACCAGCCCCAGATGCAGCAACAAGCAGATGCACCACAGCGGGAGGACCACGACCAGGGCGGTTAGACCCCGCAGACGGAGCCTTCTCACCTCTGCCGGATCTACCGCAGAGCCGCGCAAGAGGGAACCGTCGCCGACCTGGGAGTTTCCAAAACGGCCGCCGGACCCGTAGGAAGGAAATTGATGAGTGCTCCCGCCCCGAACCCCGCGCCGACCACCGAGCGTCCCCAGGCGACTCGGCTCGCGCGTCGATTTCTCGCGGCCGTCCAGAATGGGATCGAGATCGCTCGGTTCGGCGGACTCGGCGAAAAGCAGGCGTCGCCCTACGAAGTCGTCACGGAAGGGCCCGTGCACCGGCTGCGGCGGTACTTCCCCGACGACGTACCGGCGGGCGCGCCACCCGTACTGCTGATCCCGCCGCTCATGATGACCGCAGAGGTCTGGGACGTCGCCCCCGAATACAGCGCAGTCCTCGCCCTGCAGGGCCACCAGATGGATCCCTGGGTCGTCGACTTCGGCTCACCGGAAAAGGAAGAGGGCGGTCTCGAACGAACCCTGAGCGATCACGTCATCGCCGTCTGTAACGCCGTCGAAGACGTCCGCACCGCGACCGGCCGGGACGTCCATCTCTCCGGCTATTCCCAAGGCGGGATGTTCGCGTACCAAGCGGCCGCGTATATCCGCTCCGAGGGATTGTCCTCTTTGATCACCTTCGGCAGCCCCGTCGATCTACATCGTGCACTGCTAGACATGGTGCCAACCGAGTTCATCCTCGACCTCGTCGAGAAGGTCGGGCGAATCGACTCGTCCCTCCTCCCCTCCGGGATCCCACGTTGGGCGACGCGGCTCGGCTTCCAGCTGATGGACCCGATTAAGACGGTCCAACAGCGCATCGAATTCGCGAAGCGCCTCTACGATCGCGAAGCGCTTCTCGAGCGCGAGGGCATGCGCCGCTTCATGGATGACGAGGCGTGGACCGCATTCCCCGGGCCCGCTCTTCGCGACGCAATCCAACAGCTCGTGGCGCACAACCGACTCCTGCGCGGCGGTGTCGTCATCGGCGACCGCACCGTGACGCTGGCGGACATCACCTGCCCGATCCTCGCCTTCACCGGCGACACGGATTCCATCGCGCCCGCGCCTACGGTCCGCGCGATCCACTCCGCCGCGCCGCGAGCCGAATCCTACGAGGTGAGCCTCAACGCCGGTCACTTCGGCCTGGTCGCAGGCAGCCGCGCGATCGAAGAGACCTGGCCGACCGTCGCGCAGTGGATTCGCTGGCGCGAAGAGAAAGGGCCACGCCCTCTGGCCGCTCGTGCGCTGTCGTCCACCATCATCGAGGACGCACCACAGCACACGGTCATGGACGATCTGGTGGGCGGCGCCGAAACGGCGTGGCACATCGGCAAGGAACTCGCGTCGGGCGCGGCCGAAATGGTCGGTGGGAGAATGGGCACACTCGGCCGGATGCTCGAGGCCGTTGCACCACAGCTGCCCCGGCTCTCGAGACTCGCGTCGATCCGCAGCGATACACCGATCAGCCCCGGGCAGGCGCTCCAGGAAAAAGCGGACGAATCCGGCGACGACACATTCTTCTTGTTCGAGGGTCGAGCGTACAACTACGGCGAAGCGAACGTCCGCATCGACAACATCGTGCTCGGCTTGCTCTCGTGCGGCGTACGCCACGGCGATCACGTCGGACTTCTGATGGAGACCCGGCCCAGCGCCGTCGCCGCCGCGGTCGCACTCTCTCGACTCGGCGCCGTCATCGTTCTCCTGCGCCCCGACGTCTCTCTAAAGAAGCAACTCGAACTCACGCCCATCGGTCATCTCCTGACCGACCCGGAGCTCGGAGAAGCGGCCTACAAGGCGCACCGCCGCAAGGTCCTCGTACTCGGCGGCGGCGGTGACCCCCGATCGCTCGCCGACGGATTGATCGACATGGAGGCGATCGATCCTTCGGAGGTGACGCCCCCGGATTGGTACCGACCGAACCCGGGACGCGCCGGAGAGCTCGCCATGGTCTTCATCACCGGAGACGGCCACAGGCTCGGCATGAGTCGCGTCACCAATCGTCGCTGGGCCACGTCCGCATACGGGACCTCTTCGGCGACCGCACTCACGTCCCGCGATACGGTCTACTGCGTCTCACCCACGCATCACGCGACCGGCATGCTCGTCTGTGTTGGCGGAGCGCTCGTGAGCGGGGCGCGCCTCGCGATGACGCGCGGCTTCGAACTCGAAACGTTCTGGGACGACATCCGACGCTACGGAGTCAACGTCGTCTTCTACAGCGGCACCCTCTGTCGCGCGCTCGTGAACGCCCCACGCAATCCGGCCGAACGCGATCACCCCATCCGCTTGTTCGCCGGCAGCGGCATGCCCGCCGGCATCTGGCAGCGATTGATCGACCGCTTTCGCCCGGCGCTGGCGATCGAGTTCTTCGCCTCGACCGAGGGCAACGCGGTGCTCGTGAATCTGACCGGCGAGAAGGTCGGCTCCGTCGGCCGGCCGCTTCCCGGTGGAGCCGAACTCGCGCTCGCCGCGTGGGATCTCGACCGCAGCGGGCTCGTCGAGCGCGGCAACGGCTTTGCCGAGCGCTGCAAGCGTGGTGCGGTAGGCCTCCTCCTCGCTCGCGCGGCCCCGGAACGTGGAGAGGTCGAGGGACGACCGCTGCGGGGTGTGTTCAACCCCGGCGACGCCTGGCTCGACACCGGCGATCTCGTACGGCGCGATCCCGACGGCGACTACTGGCTCGTGGATCACGTGTCCGACGTCATCCACACCAAGGGCCGCGCGATCGCCACGATTCCGATTGAGGACCTGCTCGCCACCGAGCTGGAGTTCGTCGATCTCTGCGCCGTATACGGCGTCGTCCTCCCGGGCGACGACGACGAATCGGTAGCAGCCGCAATCACTCTCCGGCCGGGCCACAAGTTCGACGCCGAGGCCTTCCGCCAGACCGCGGACGCGCTTTTACTTACGGAGCAGCGCCCTGCCCTCGTCCGCGTCCTCGACGATCTCCCGATGACGTCGGGCCAGCGCGTGCGCAAACAGCCGCTCCGCGCCGAAGGCTGCAAGAAAGGGTCGGGCAAGCGCTACCGGCTCGACCCGACCCTGCCCATCTACACCCGCATCAAGAAAAGCGAGCGGTACTGAGCCGCCTCAGACCGCGATCTCGATGCCGTCGCCGGACGTATCGTCGTAGCGCTGGTGCAGGAAGGGGAGCAGCCAGTCTCCCGGCACGGCCCGCAGCACCGTTCCGTTGCTCTCCGAGTTTCCCTCTTCGTACTCGACCCGCACCAGGCGCTTGATCGGAACGTCGGCCACCGGATCCATCGGCGAGTCGCCCAGAACGAGCTCCGCACCGTCGACCTCGTGAACGGCCTTGTGTTTGTGCCGCCACTCGAGTCGTACCAAGAGCGGATCGGCATCGAAAGCCCGGCCCTGCTCGCACGAGGGCATCGCCTTGAAGCAATAGGCGTACTGCGTGAACTCACGCGGGCCGAGGTCCTTTCCGACCTTGCCCTTCACGGAGAGATACGTCATCCCCATGCGGGACACGCTCGAGGAAAGAGCGTCACCGTCCCTCTTGAAGTCGATCTCTGCGATCTTCTTCGGCTCGCCAAACGTCTCGCGTCCGGGGACGACGGCTTGCTCCGTCGTCATGGGCATCGTGACGAGGTAGTCGCCCTCGACGCCTTCGAAGGTCGCGGCGACGCCGAACACCGCGGAGCCGATCTCGAACGTGAACTCGGGCGTGATGTGCATCGCCACATGCGAAAACGTGACGTTGATCTCCGGGCGCGCGAGCTCGAGCGGCTGCGGGAGCAGAGCACGCGCGATCGCCTCGTTCGTCTCATAGACACAACGAATCGAGCGAACCGTGCTGTCCATGAACTCCGGGTTTTCTTCCTGCCCTTTTTTCACCTGCTCATCGGTCTTCACGTAGCGAAGCTTGGCCATGTCATTTCCTTTCCTTTTCGCTTTCGCCTGCGATCGTTAACTGCTTCAGACGGCGGCGGCTTCGTCGAAGTCGCCCTTCTTCGGGCCGACCCGATCGACGACCGGCGCGAGGCGCTCGGCGTCGAAGCCGTAGAAGCGGGCCGCGTTTCCACCGAGGATCGCCGCGACGTCGCCCTCGGGAAGACCGCGAAGGGAGTCGCACCGATGGCTCTTCGTAAACGGCCACGTGCCCTCGGGATGCGGGTAGTCGCTACCCCACATGATGTTCTTCACGCCAATGTCGTTGCGCATCGCGGCTTCGCGACTCGAGAGGCACGAGGCGCCGAGACCCACGTTCCGGGCAAAGTACTCGCTCGGCTTCATCTTCAAGTGGCTGTGGTAGTCGCCGAGTTTCGCGGACTGATGCGTGTCGGTGTACCGGTGATCCATGAGTGCCAGGTACTCGGGCACCCACACGACCGTGCCCTCCGTGATCGACACCTTGATGCGCGGAAAGCGCTCGAACACGCCGCCCCACATCAGAAACGTGAGCGGCCGGACGTTGTACCAACAGACCTCGGACACGTAGATACCCATCCCGCCGGGCAGCTTCTCGGCACCCGGATCGGTCAGGTCGCCGAAGTAATCACCCATCGGCGCCGGCCCCGAATGGAAGTGCACGACGACGTCGTTGTCCTGGCACGCCGCCCAGAGCGGGTCGTACTTGGGATGGTGATACGGCGCGTGCGAGCCCCACTGACACGGGAGCAATGCTCCGGAAAGACCGTTCTTGCGCGCCCACACGACTTCGCGAACCGCTTCGTCGACATCCCACAGAGCGGGGACCAACGCGACTCCCACGTGCCGGTCGGGCGCCTGCGAAACGAACTCGGCGAGCCAGCGATTGTGCGCACGCGCACCGGCCCATTGCAGCTCGGGGACGATCCCGCCTTCCGTCGGAAGGCTGAGCCCCGCACCGAAGGGCGGCATGTTCATCTCGGTGATGCCGTCGGGGAAGATCACTTCGCCGGCAATGCCGTCGCCGTCGAGCACTTTGATTCGCTCGTCGTGATCCCACGCGCCCGAGAGCTCGGCGTCGCGGCCTTTACGCCACTCCTCGTTGATCTCCGCGACGAGGAACTGGTCCGACATCCGCTTCACCTGCTCGAGTTGAATCGGCAGCGCGACATCGAAGGTCTCACGGTACTGCGGATCGAGGTAGTCGCGGTACTTCTCCGGCGGCAAGCCGGCGTGGCAATCGGACGAAATGACGAGGTAGCGGTCCATCAATTTTCTCCTGCGGCGCGCAGCGGAGCCGGGTCGGTGTAGAACTGCTTCACCCAACGCCGATACTCGGCGATATACTTGTCCCCCTTGCACAGAAGGGGCTTCGCGCGGTGGACCTTGTTGGCCCAGATCGGCTGATCTTGCTCCACGCCCTGAACGAGGCGGTGTAGGAAGTCGTCGCCGGCATGATCGATCATATTGTTCGACGCGCTGAGGACCCACCGAGAAATCGTGTGCGCCGGATCGAGATCGATCGGCGTCGTCGAGGAGTAGAGCAGCATGCCCGCCTCGGGAATCCCCTCGAGACGAACGGCGCTCATGCCGATCCCCCACGAGTCACGAACCAACGAGGTCTCGAACGAACCGATGGCGGTGTCCATCGTCTGCTGGTTCGTCATGCGGTAGTGACGGCCGTCGTCGCTGTACGTGATCTCGCCCGGGAACTCCTGGCCCGCCATGTTGTGCACGAACTGGAAGTGGACCGGGTCGTTGTTGTTCTCGTGCATGTCCTGCACATGCGCGTGGACGGACAACTCGAAGATCTTCGGTTCGGACCATTCCTCATCGCCGAGCTCCGGCAATTGCGGAAAGTCCCACAAGGGAGGCTTCTTCTCCGCGTGGTACCAGACGAAGATCATCTCGTTCTTCTCCTGGGTGTGCCACACGCCGACCTTCGCCCCCTTCGGGATCGTGTCGCAGTACGGAATCTTCACGCAGCTGCCGTTCTCACCGTCGTACTGCCAGCCATGAAACGGGCAGCGCACCGTCTCGCCGATCACTCGACCGCCGTGTCCGATGTGCGCGCCGAGGTGTGGACAGAACGCATCGAGCACCCGCGCCTCGCCGGAGCGCGTGCGGAACAGCACCATGTCTTCGCCGAAGTAGTGGATCGGCTGAACGGCTCCCTTGATGAGATCTTTGCTGAACGCGACCGCGTACCAACCATTCGGCACGGGCAGACTCACATGTTCGGCTTCGCGAAAAGCCATGATTCAATCCTCCTGCTCCCCCGGTGCGATCGTATCACCGAGAAGCTGCGCCATGGCGCGGGCCTGCTCGCGTACCGGGTAGTCGTCCAGGTTCGTCCAGCTGAACATCAGCGCGTAGAACGCGCCAAGAATCAGCTCCGTCAGAGTCTCGGGGCTGTGCTTGATCGTGACCTCGCCGGCGGCGACGCCGTCGCGAACGATCGCGCCCATTGCGTCATGGAGTTGGCGTGCCCGCTTGTCCTTCTCACCCTCGCTGCTCGCCGCGTGGATGATCTCCGTCAGCACCTCGCGGTGCTTGGGTCCGACGTCGGTCGCCCCTGCCCCGATCATGTCGAAGAAGTGGACCAGGCGCTCCCGGGTCGACATGACGCCGGCGCGCAGGGCCTCGATGTCCACGAGGAAGCCCTCGATGGCCTGATGGGCGAGTTCGCGGACGAGGTGCTGCTTGGTCGGAAAATAGTTGAAGAAGGTCTTTGTGGCGACGTCCGCCCGATCGCAGATCTCGGCCACGGTGGTCGCCTGATACCCCTGCTCCTCAAAGAGTTCGGCCGCCGCGTCCACCATTCGACCGCGCACTTCGAGCTTACGCCGCTCCCGTCGGGTGACGGGCTCCGCGTCGGCGAGAATTGCGGCTCGTACGTCGTTCACGGGTGGATCCTGCGTGAACTTACACTCTCATGCAAGTTTACTTCGCAATAGATTTTGTAAAACGAAGGTTCGATGTCGAACACTTGCCAAATATGATCGATTCATCATATTCGAGAAATCGATCAGTTAGACCGGCCAACTCCAGAGAAGAGGTAGCCACTGATGAAGTACGGCGTCTGCATGTTCCCGACCGACTACGCGATGAATCCCGCGGAACTCGGGCCCAAACTCGAAGAGCGCGGCTTCGAATCCTTGTGGGTCGCCGAGCACACCCACATTCCGTGCTCCCGCGAGTCGCCGTGGCCCGGCGGGGCCGAGCTACCCAAGATGTACTACGACTGCTTCGCGCCGCTCCTGACGCTGGCCGCGGTCGGCGCCACGACGAAGACGCTGAAGCTCGGTACCGGCATCCAACTCGTCGCGCAGCACGACCCGATCACCCTCGCGAAGGAGATCGCCACCCTCGACCAGATGACGGGCGGTCGGTTCCTCTTCGGGGTCGGCGGCGGGTGGAACCGCGAAGAGCTTGCGAACCACTACGACTTCCCCTTCGAACGACGCTGGAAAGTCATGCGGGAACGTATCGAGGCCATGAAGGCCATCTGGACCCAGGACAAAGCCGCCTACCACGGCGAATTCGTGAACTTCGACGAGATCTTCTCTTGGCCCAAGCCGGTGCAGAAGCCGAATCCACCGATCCACGTCGGAGGCGCAGCTCCGTGGGGTATCAAGCGAGCCCTGCGGTACGGAGACGGCTGGATTCCCCTCTCCGGACGAGGTGACTCGGATCCGATCTCGGACATGAAGCAGTTCCGGACGATGGCCAAGGAAGCCGGCCGGGACCCCGACTCCATGGAGGTCTCCCTCTACGTGGCCCCGACCGACGAAACCGAGCTCTCCAAGCTCAGCGATGCGGGCTACTCCCGGGTTCTGTTCATCGCGCTTCCCCTGGCCGGAGACGATATGACGAAGATGCTCGACACGTACGCGGAGGCGGGCCAGAAGATTTGAGCGCCGGCCACGAACCGTTTGACGCAAATGCCGGCGCCGTTGGATGGGTGGTTCCCCAAGACGATCACGATTGGCACCGCTCTCGCCCTCGGGTTGGCCCTCATCGCTGCTCCCGTCCAGGCCGGCGCAAACCAGGTGAGGTCGCTAGCCACAGCGCCAAGCGCGCCGGCAAGAAGATCGCAGAATAGCCCGATCCCAAAGCTTGGTCCTGGTTCTCAAGGGCGCGGTTCTGGTCGCGTCAGCGATCGTTTCGATCCCGTAGATCCGCGCAGGCGATGCGTCTTCGGGGGCTCCGGGCGTGTGCCCGGAGCCCCCGTCGGCGTTCAGGGCAAGAAGAGGTCGAGGTCGAAGTCCTCGACCGTCCAGTAGTTCGAGGCGGGAGCCGCCGTGTCGAGCGGCATCATCGTGAGAATGTCGTTGTGGGGCATTCCCGCCCACTGCTTCAGGACCGAGCCGTAGATGTCGCGGAAGTCCGTCGAACGGAACGGATCGGTCGCAGACTGCGAGTAGACGGTGTTGCCGTTGTTGTTGAGTGCAACGTCATTGATGTTCGGATGGTTCCCGAAGACCCCACCTTTGACGTCACCCCCGAGGAGCAACATCGGCCCCTGTGAGCCGTGATCCGTCCCGTTCGAGTTCTGCTGGATGCGACGGCTGAACTCACTCCAGACGAGAATCGCGACGTCATCGATGACGCCCATGTCCTCGAGGTCTTCATAAAAGACCTTGAGCGAATCACCGACCTCCGCGTGGAGCTCGCCGTGACGGCCCCCTGGCTCGTCTGCACCCTGTCCCGAGTGCGTATCGTAGCCGCCGTTGTTGCACTCGAAGTATCTGGCGTTGACGTCGGGGACGCCCTGCTCGACGCCGTAAATCATCTTAGCCACTTCGCGAAGATCTTCCGCGAAACTACGACCGATCGCCGAGTACTGCGCACTCCACGCGGCGCGGTCGGTCTCGTACAGGTCGTGCAGGGGCGGATAGGCTTCGCTGGAAACCAGCGTCGCCGCACCGCTGTTTCCGATGAAGTCGAACTGGCTCTGCGCGCTTCCGCTCGCTGCGGAGTAAATCGCATCGAAAGCGGCGCGCTTCGCCGCGACATCACCGCCGTCGTAGTAGTCATACGGGAAGCCGAAGTCCTCGAGCTTCTTGATCGCGAGGACACTCGTCGTGGTCTGCCGGAAATCTCCGGGCAGGCCGTAGTCTACCACAACCGCCGGCACGTCCGTGGGGCCGTAGCAGCCCGCCAAGTGCCGCCCGACCCAACCGCCCACGAGGGGCACACCGAGCGGGTTCGCAGTCTCCCAGATGGATCGCGAGACGTCGTGCGAGAGACTTGCGTCCGGATATCCGCAGCCCTGAATGAAGGCCACGGTGCCCTTCGACGTGTGCAGATCGTGGAGCCCCTGCAACGACGGGTGCAACCCGAGGCTGGCCCCGCTGTTCGGGTCAGCACCGACCGGGAGCAGGTTGCCCGAAGGCAAGTTCACACCGCCATTGCCCGTATTGCGATGGGCGTCGTACGCCTGCCGCAACGTCGCGGCTCCGTCATCGATCGGCGTGATCGTATTCAAGCCGTCGTTTCCTCCGTCGAGGAGGACTACGACGAGATATCGATTGCCGATGGTGTTCGCCAGCGACTTCCGGACCAGTGCGTGATTGAAGAGAGTTGGGCCGAGAACCGCGCCTGCGGTCGCGCCTTGGAGGAACCTTCTGCGTGAGACCTTCATCGTTCCCCTCCCCTAGTGCAGCTGGTAGGCCGGCGATTGCATGACCAGCGCATACAAACCGTGCAGTTTCGTGTTGAGAACGTCGTCGTCGTCCAGGTCGATCGTCGGATTGGCGCCGTTGTCCGTCAGGTAGTCGATGTAGACCTGACGCTCCGCCACCGTCACCTGGTCGGGTACTCCGAGGGAGTCGGACACGGCGTCCACGATCTCGCCCGGGTCTGTCAGGTCGGTGTCGATGAGCTTGTCCGGCCGAAACGCGCCCGCGTCCCGCGCCGCCACGATGTCGCGTGCGAATCGGTACCGCGCCAGCAACGTCGAGCTACTGATCCAGGCCGTGTCCCAGTCCCACCCGAAGACGCTGGGGGGCTCGAGGAGAACCTGACCCATCTGCGTCAGGTGGTCGAACGCACCGTCGTAGGCCCCACCGAAGATCCGCCTGTCGCGGGACTTGAGCTTCATGCCCGTCAGGCGCAGCGTCGAGATGAAGTAGTCGACCGGCCACTTGATGGCCTTCTTGGTGCCGGCCCCGTAGGGCGCGGTTCCGGAGGTCTCGAAGAACACGTCGTGAACGAAGATCGTGCGATAGAGCGCCTGCAGGTCCCACGTGTTCGTGAAGTTCGCGTCCGAAATGATCTGGTCGATGGTGGCGATCTCCGCAGCCCCAGGACTCGCATAGTCCTCGTGGCAGAAGAAGCGCAACAGACGGCGCGTGATCCGGCGTGCGACGGTGTTCTCGCCGTCGGTGTCCGTGTGATCGAAGAGGATGTCGGTGACCGTGTCGACCTCCGCCTCGCCTTCACCCCCGGCCGTGAAGTCGCGACCCGCCGGACCGAACCCGCCCGTGGTCTGAAAGATCACCTTCGGACCCCGCAACGGGAAATCGGCTTCGTAATCGTGATCGTCGGTGTCGAGATCCGGCGTTCCCTTCGGGTAGTCGTAGTCCCAGCCCGTGAAGGCACGAGCGATCTGGCTGACGTCCGCCTGCGTGTAATTGGGATTGCCGGCGAGATCGTCGACCCCAAGGGAGAAGAGCTCTTGCAACTCCCGGGAGTAGTTCTCGTTCGGGATGGCCTTCTTGTTCCGAACCGTGTCGAGCATCTCCATCATGGCCGCGTCGAGGTTGACCTCTTTGACCAGAGTTCTGAAGTTGCCTTTCGCGTGCTCGTGCAACATCCGAATCTGACGAGCGAGCAGTTTCGTATCTCCGACCGCTGAGGCCTGCGTCGCGAAGTGATCGTGCCAGAACAAGACCAGCTTCGACTGCAGCGGGGATTTGGGCTTCTGCAGGTAGCTAATCCACTTGTTGTGGGCGGTGTACGGATCTTTGCCGCCCGGCTTGTAGAGCTTCGGCTTGTAGCCCAGAAGCTCGTCCGCAAGGTTCCCACGCGTGGGCGCATCGTTGACGGCCTTGAGGAGCTTCCCCAGATCTTTCGGTGGCGCGCCAAATCCGGTCCGGCGCATCACGTGCCGCACCTCGTTTACGGACAGGGCCGTGTTCTCATCACCCATCCCAACTCCCCCTTCTCGGTTTTCACAGTGTCAGAGCATGTACAGCCTCCAAGGAGCACTACGTCGACGGAAGGCAAAGTCAACTTTTGCCCAAATCCCTGGCACATTCGACGGACCGTTCCGAATGTGAACGGATCGCACGTGCGCGCTAAGAAACCCTCATGATTCTCCAGGGGAAAACGATCGTGGTGATGGGTGTGGGAGACGGCCTCGGCCGGGAAGTCGCCGAGAAGGCCGCTCGCGACGGCGCGAACGTCGTACTCGCCGCGCGGACCGAGGCCCAACTCGAAGCCGTGGGGAAGGCGATCGACCCGAGCGGAGATCGGGTCGCCTGGCTCCCGACGGACCTCGCCGACGACAATCAGGTACAAGCGCTCGTCGAACTCGCAGTTTCCCGCTTCGGGCGGCTCGACGGACTCGCGCAGGTAGCGGCGCTCGCGTCACTCCACGGCTCCTTCGAAGAATCCGATCTCGGCGACTGGGAACGCGCCTACCAGGTGAACGTGGCGGGCACGGTGCGCACCTCGCGCGCGGCTCTACCCCATATGCGCAAGGCGGGCGGTGGGTCGATCGTGCTGGTCGGATCGCAAGCGGCCTCCCTCCCCACGACCGCGCAGATCGCGTACGCGGCGTCGAAGGGCGCGCTCCGCTCGGCGATGTACTACATGGCCAAGGAACTCGGCCCCGACAAGATCCGCGTCAACACTGTGGTCCCGACGTGGATGTGGGGTCCACCCGTGCAGAAGTTCGTTGCTATTCAGGCCGAGGCGCGTGGGGTCGACGAGAGCGTCGTCGTCGCGGAGATCGCAAGTCAGATGCCGCTCGGAGAGATCCCCGAGGACGGCGACGTCGCCGAGGCGATCGTGTTCCTGTGTTCGGATCGCGCCCGCATGATCACCGGACAGTGGCTTCAGGTAAACGCCGGGCAGTCGATGGTCTGAACGCTAGACCTCGGACAGGTGGACCGGACGGCCCTCGGCGATCGAGAGCTCTGCCGCGGTGCCGATCGCAACGGCGCGTAAGCCTTCACGAATTCCGACGGCGGGCTTCGTCCCGCTCCGAATCGCGTCGAGGAACGCCAGATGCTCGTAGTAGGTCGAGCCGTGGTGGAACCCCGCCTTGAGCGCAGTCGGGTCCACCTCGACCTTCGTCGTCTCGAGAGACTCGGACTTGTACATCGACCGCCGACCGACGGTGAGCGTCGACTTCGGAATGAAGCACTCGACCTTCCCCGCATCCCCGGTCGCCGCGATCTCCTCCTGGTTGGTCGACGCTTCTGCGAACATGCAGAGATCGAGCAAGGCCCGCGTGCCGTCGTCGTAGTCCACGATGACGTAGGCGTTGTCGAGAATGTCAGGCGTTTCCCCGTCGTAACTCTCGTCCAGGTGGTTCACGTCCTGCGCACCCGAGGCGTAAACGCGGACCGCATTGGCGCCCGTGATGAAGTTCATCAGATCGAAGAAGTGGCAGCACTTCTCCACGAGCGTCCCGCCCGTATTGCGGGCGAACCGGTTCCAATCACCCACCTTCGGCAGGAACGGGAAGCGGTGCTCCCGAATCGCGAGCATGCGGAGACGGCCTACCGTCCCGCTGTGCACCTCTTCGATCAGACGCGCGACCGGCGGCATGTAGCGATACTCCATCCCGACCCACACAACGCCCGCGTGCTTCTCGGCGAGGCGCTCGACTTCCCGGCAGTCGTCCATCGTCGTGCACAGGGGCTTCTCGATCAGCAGGTGCGTCTCCGTGCCCAAGCAGTCCCGGAGCACGTCGATGTGCGTGTAGTTCGGCGTCGAAATTATGACGGCGTCGAGCGCCGCCTTGTCGAGCATCTCGCGATAGTCGGCGTAGACCGCGGGCGCCGGCACACCCAGATCGACGGCGAATCCCCGCTGCTTCTCGTCGGGATCGGCCGCCGCAACCAACTCGGCGCCGTCGAGCACCGCCAGGTTCTGGAGATGCTCGAGTGCCATCATGCCGAACCCGATGATTCCGTATCGAACCGCCATCAGCGTCGCGCCTCCGTAGTAAGGGGGGTCACGGGAAGGCCCTTCGGGAGGCGGCCCTGCACGTCGGCTAGCCGACACCGGGGGAGTCGCGGCAGCACATCGCGCGCGAAGAGCCCGCACTCCTCGATGTGCGGATACCCCGAGAGAATGAACGCGCGAATCCCCATGTCCATGTAGCGCTCGAGCTTGGCGACGATCTGATCGGGATTCCCGACGAGCGCACTGCCGCACCCGGAGCGCGCACGCCCGATGCCACTCCACACCAGCGGCTCGATGTAATCGTCATCGCTCGCCCCGCGGAGATCGTCTTGCCGCTGCACACCGGCCGAACGGGAGTCTTGCGCTCGGTGCTTGATCTCGTCGCCGCGGGTCAGATCGAGCTGCGATAGGAGGTGCCCCGCCGCACGGCGCGCCTTGTCCTCCGTCTCACGAACGACGACGTGGATCCGCAGCCCGTAGTCGAGCACGCGCCCGACGGCCGCGGCGCGAGACGCCAGATCGTCCATAGTGCTCTGAAGTCCCTCTTCCGTGTCCGGCCACATCAGGTAGACGTCGCACGCCGCGGCGCACAGACGTCGCGCATCCTCGGAGTACCCACCGAAATACAGAAGCGGTCCGCCGTTCTGCTGGTACGGCCGGACCGGATCGACGGCGAGCTCGACATCGTAGAACTCACCGTGGAACGAGATCTCGGGCTGGGTCCAGGCTTGTTTGAGGATCTGGATGACCTCACTAGAGCGCCGGTAACGCGCCGGCGAGTCGAGCACCGCGCCAGGGAGGTCCGACGAAATGATGTTGATCGTGAGACGACCCTGAAGGAGATGATCAAGGGTCGAAAGGGCACGCGCGAGCATGGGCGGATGCACCTCGCCGCACCGAATCGCGACGAGAAGCGACATCTGCTTGAGCATCGGACCGACCGCGCCCGCAAAAGTCAGGGGATCCTGCCCCACCTGATAGGAACTCGGGAGGAGGATGTTGTCGAAGCCGAGTCGATCTGCGCCGACCACGATGTCCCGGCAATGCTCGAAGCTACTCCGAAGCTCGCCGGTCGGCACGCCGAGCAGCTCATAGTCGTCGTTGCACAGCGCACTGAACCACGAAACTTCAGCCGCCCGGGCTTCGGTTCTAACCTTTGCCACGGTATCAGCCTCCAAACCGGTAGCTGAGCTCCGCACCGAACGTCCGCGGCGCACCGTGGTAGCGCACCACGTGTCCGAAGAGAGAGGCGAGGGGAGCCACGAAGGTGGTGTACTTTGGGCCCGTCAGGTTCCGGTCCCACAGCGCGACGCTCGCGTCGATCGGGAGATTGAACATGATCCGCGCATCGACCGTGCCGAGGTTGCCCGGGCGAACCATCGCGAACGCTTCCAACTCTTCGTGCGGCTTGATGCTCGTGATGTTGACGGCGCCGCGGATGTTGTTTTTTCCAAGCAGCGTCCCCTGCGCTCCGCGCAGTACTTCGACCTGCTGGACGTCGACGACATCTAGGATTCCGCCCTGCGCGCGCGGGAGAAAGACCCCATCGATGTAGAATCCGACGCCGGGCTCGAAATCCGCGCCGAGCGTGGCGGTCCCGATGCCGCGAATGAGCAGCTGCTGCTCCTGCCCGCTGCCGCCCACGACGAACGTGAGATTCGGCACCAACTCCTGGATCTGGTCGATCTGTGTGACGTTGGCCTCGCGCAGCGTGCTCTCGGACAGCGCGGTCACCGCGACCGGCGTGTCTTCCAGAAGCTCGGCGCGCTTGCGCGCTTGCACGACGCTCTCTTCGACCTGCGCCGTCGCGCGCCCAGAGAGGCCCGGTGCGGTGTCATCCGCCGCCTCCGCGGCAGGACCCTCCTGGGCGAAACCCAGGACCGGCAAGACCGCGGAAAGGGGCAGCGCCCTGAGGGCAGCAACTAGCTTGTTTGGCATGGCGGAAAACCTCCGACAAAGAAGAGCCGCACGAATCACGCCCCTTGGAGCGGGTCAACCCGAGGCGTTTCGGCCGGCGGCCGGTCTCTGGTAGCGAAAAGCCGTGATGATTGCTCGACGCATGCACGGAACATCGATCGCCCTCGTGGCGATCTTCCTTCTCGCCATCGGCTGCGGCGGCCCCAAGACCGAGGTTCGGGACAACTACGACCCGGACACCGACTGGAACCGGGTCGAGACGTTCATCTGGTTCGGGATCCAGGCCCAACGCGGCGTCAACGAGTTCAACGTAAAGCGGCTCGCAAACGCGATCCGGGACGAGCTTCAACGCAAGGGACTCGACATCGTCGGCGACCGAACCTTCGCGGACGTCGGGGTGGCCGCCTACCTGGGCGTGCTACCGAAGGCCATCGATACCTGGAAGAGCACCGGTGGCGTCCTATGGGCCAAGGACAAGGAGCTCGTCTCCGCCGGGGCCCTCGTCATCGAGATGGTGGACCTGAAGACTGGCAAGCTCGTTTGGCAGGGCTCGGCCGAACGGCAGCTGGCGGACGACCCCACGCCCGCCCAGACCGAGAAGACCATCAAAGAAGTCGTGAAGAAGCTCTTCGCCGACTTCCCGCCCTCGCCGTGACCTGAGCCCCACCGCAACTCGGCCCGCCCGGTTCCGGGACGCGGGCTGATCTGCACGAATGGGGCTCGGCCGAGATCAGAAAGAGCTCCCGTGCCGGGCGGGGTTGCCCCTCCGCCCAGCCTCCCTGCTATGGATGGAATCCATGGCTGAGATTTTGATTCGCGGAGGGACGGTGATCGACGGAACGGGCGCACCCGGCCAAGAAGCCGACGTGTTGATCCGAGACGGTAAGATCGCCGAAATCGGCACGGGGCTGCGCGCAAAGGAAGAGATCGACGCGGGCGGCTGCGTCGTGACGCCAGGCTTCATCGACATCCACACCCACTACGATGCGCAGGTCTTCTGGGACCCGGCGCTCACCCCGTCTTGCTTCCACGGCGTAACGACGGTGGTCGTCGGCAACTGCGGTTTCTCGATCGCGCCCACGCGCCCCGAGCACCGCGAGACCATCGCGCTCACGCTCGAGAGCGTCGAGGACATGAACCCCGCGACGCTCGCAGCCGGCATTCCGTGGGACTTCGAAACGTTCCCCGAATACCTCGCATCTGTTGCCAAGCGCGGCACGATGTTGAACTTCGCCGCTTACGTCGGACACACCGCGCTGCGCCTGTACCACATGGGCGACGAAGCCTACGAGCGCACCGCCACCGAAGACGAAGTCGCCGCGATGGCGCGCTCCGTCGGCGAAGCGATGGATGCCGGCGCTGCCGGACTCGCCACCAGCTTCGCGCCCACGCACCTCGGCGTCGCGGGCAAGCCCGTGCCCAGCCGCCTCGCCGAACTGAGCGAGTTCGAAACCATGGCGGCCGAGCTCGGCAAGCGCAAACGTGGTGTGATCGAAGCGACGCTCGGGGCGGGGTTCGCGTTCGACGAACTCTACGACTTCCAGCGCCGCGTGGGCGTGCCTCTCACCTACACTGCCCTCTTGGCGATCCCGGGCTTCTGGCAGTACGGCTCGGAACTCCACGCAAAGGAGGTCGCAAAGGGAACCGGCGTCTGGCCCCAGATCTCCTGTCGCAAGATCACGATGCAGATGCAGCTCGCCGACCCGTTCCCATTCGACATGGCACCGTGCTTCGCGGAGCTGCGCGCGGAAGCACCGGAAGTACGCGAGCAACGCTACCGCGATCCGCAGTGGCGCGTTCGTGCGCTCGAGGAGCTCGGCCAAACCCCACTCCCCACCCGGTGGGAGAATTTTGAGATCGCCGAAAGCGACGTGCATGCGGGTCTGATCGATCGGGCGCTCATCGATGTCGCGAAGGAGCGAAACCAGATTCCCTTCGAGCTGATGATGGAGTTGTCGCTCAGCGAAAACCTTCTGACCCGCTTCCGCTACGTCCAGTCCAACGACGACGAGGAAGGCGTGGAGCACCTGCTCCAACAGGACCACATGGTGATGGGACTCTCCGACGCGGGCGCCCACGTCGGCATGCTGTGCGACGCACCCCTTCCGACCGACCTCCTCGGCAACTGGGTACGCGAGCGCGGCGTGATTCCGTTGGAGACAGCCGTTCACAAGCTCACCGGACAACCGGCGAGCATCTTCAATTTCATCGACCGCGGCGTTCTGCGCCCGGGCGCCCACGCCGACGTGGCCGTGTTCGATCCCGCAACCGTCGCTCCCGGCCCCATTCGCCGCGTGCGCGATTTCCCGGCAAACGCGGAGCGGCTCACCGCGGACCAGCCCGAGGGGATGCGCCACGTCCTGGTGAACGGCACACCGATCCGAATCGACGGCGAGTCGACGTCTCCCGAAAACCGTCCGGGCCATATGGCCCGGCTCGGCTAGGGACCGACCAGAATAGAAAGGACTACCGATGAACTTCGGCGAGATTCCCTGGATCAAAGACCACACCGAGCTCTACCGAAGCGACCCCGAGAAGGCGCACATGTGGGACTCCTCGGTCGCAGGTGGCCCCGGCCCCCTACCTACCCTTCTCCTCACGACGACCGGCCGAAAGTCCGGTGAGCCGCGCGCCCTCCCGCTCATCTACGGCACGCACGGCAGCAGCTACGTGATCATCGCGTCCAAGGGCGGCTGGCCGTCCCATCCCGCGTGGCACCTGAACCTCCAGGCGAAGCCCGAGTGCGACCTCATGGTGGGACCGAAGAACGTGTCCGCCCGCGCACGCGTCGCAGAAGGCGACGAGCGCGCACAGCTCTGGAAGGAAATGGCGGCGATCTACCCGCCGTACGACGAGTACCAGGAGAAGACCGAACGGCAGATCCCGGTCATCGTGCTCGACCCGATCGCCTGACCTGGAAGCGGCCTGATCTAAACGCGGAGGGCGCGGGGTCAATCTCGCACCCTCCCCGCCCTGCTCGGCCCTCCGCAACTCGGCGGGCTCTGCGGCGAGGCGCGGGCTTGATGTGCACGATCGGGGCACGGGAGGCACTACCGCGCCCAGTCAGCCTCCAGACCGGGATTGAAGAGCACCGCCCCAAGAAGAGCGGCCCTTGCGGACACCCGTGGCCCCGACGACCAACCGTAGGGTGCGGGAGTCGCTGTCGGGTCGGAGCGACTCCCGCGCCCGACCGAGATCAGTAGAAGCTCCCGTGCCCGCCAGAGATCTAGACGAACCACCGAAGGCCCCCGCCGGTGCTACGAGGCCGGCGAGTACCAGATCGGCGACGTCCAGGCGCGCTCCTGGATGACGGGGCGATGCTCCTCTGCGCAACACTTCGCGAGTCCTTCGGGGATGGACGCCGGGTCCCCGCAATCGACGTTCTGCTCGTTGCAGAAGTACTGACTCCAGCGACACGTCGGATTCTCGAGGACGCGCACGTAGTAGAAGGCACGCTGGAGCGGATCGAAGTCCGGATCGGTCCAGACCGAGCACAGGTTCTGTGCCCCTTCCCCGCGACGCTCGCACGTCGCGAGGTCGACACCGGCCCCGTTCGGCCCGCCGGCAACGTCGATGACGCGCTCGTGAAGCTCGCGACCGTCGACCCAACCCTTCACGATCTGGATCCGCTGGAGCGGTGTCGTCTCACCATCCCACGTACCCGGGTCCTGTGCGGCCCACGCGACGAAGCGGGGTGCCCGCGCCTCACCGTCCGGCGGCGCCGAGAGGTCTCCGCCCATGGGCACGCCGCCCGCATACCCCTTCGCGACGAGAAGCGGATCCGTGCACAGCGTGTCGGGGTAGTCCCACCCGCCGAAGAAGCGGACGACCGGCCGCGTTCCGCTCGTTCCGTACGCCTCGCGGCGCTGCATGGCGGCGAACAGCGAGTCGCGCGTGTTCTCTTCGGCCCAGAGAACCGCGAGTCCGCCAGGGCTGAACTCGAAGTCGTCAGGGAACTCATCCGCCGCTTCCGCACCGCCGCCCTTGCCGGCCCCACCGTGTCCAGGGTGGTTCTTCTCAGCGACGAGCCCGGGCGCTGCGATATGCGTGTCGGTGGACGCGATGACGCCGTACTTGAGTGGGTTGGCTCCGAGCTCACCCTCGTACCGCAGCCCCTGTTTAAGAGCATCGCGTACGAAGTTGGACGGAGCGGCCTGCTGCCATGTCGCCCAGGACGACTGCGTCGCACCGAATCGATCGTAGTGGAGCTTCTCGAACCCGCACGCTTCGTCGTCCGCCCAGATCGAGCCCGCGAGCGGATCACATTCGGAATCCCCCTTGTGCTGCATCATCTCGACGAGCGGTTCCCAACGGGATCGGAGTTTCGCCTCTTCCCGGTCGACGGCTCCAGGGATCGCATCTTCGGACACCTTCGCGGTCTGGAACATCAAGCCACCGCTCAAGTTGGAGTTGTGGGGAATCGTGAGGGCGTCGCATCCTTCGATGCCATCTACGCACTCTTCTTGAAGATGGCTCCAGAGGTCCATGGCCGACGGGGTCTCGATCCAGCTCACGGGCAGGTCGGGCACTTGATCGTTCCGAAAGACGACGTTTCGATGAAGGTTACTTCCCTCGCCCACGCTCGCCGTCCACTCGTACCCGACGAAGCTCGTGAACGCGCACGCCTCGCTGCGATCGTACGCTTCTTCGGCGGCGTCTCGAATCTCCGACCAGACGTCCCGCGCGGTGTCGAAGCAGCTCTGGTTCTCGTCGCCACAGATGCCCCAGCGACGCTTCAGGACGAGACCGTAAGCCGCCAACATGAATTTGTTACCGGAGTCGGAATTGCGGTGCGCGATGCAGACCGGATGCCAGTAGCTCCACGTACCCGGGGTACGACAGATCCGGACCTCGCCGAGGAACTCGGCGTGATCGCTGAGCATCGTCCAATCGAGCGGCCGGTCGATCCGAATGGTCCGAGTCGGTTCGCCCTTCTCGTCGTAGGGCTGGATGCCCATCGGCGCACCCTTGGCAAAGCGGTACGCATCGCGAGGCGTGTTGCGCGTGTCCTGCGCCCGCGCGTCGAACGAGTACGCAGTATGAACGTGCGTGTCGCCGAAGAACGGCCGGCGGAGCGCATCGAAGTCTGCACAGTCGGCGCGCTCTTCGGTCACCTCGTAGGGACGATCGGGCACGGCCACCGAGGCGGTCGGGAGGCAGAGAACGAGACCAGCGAGAAGAACGGCGCGGCGCATCCTGCAGGCATAGAGTAAGGGCACGAGGCGCTTCAACCCCGAACTCGCCCCACCCTGTGGTATGCCCACGTCATGCTCGAACACCTTCTCTCGCCGACCAAGATCGGAAACGTAGAGCTGAGGAATCGCATCGCGATGGCCCCCATGGGCGTCGAGATCGTCGAATCCGACGGGTCGATCCGCGAACCGGTGCTCCGATACTACGAAGAACGTGCGCGGGGCGGCGCCGGACTGCTCATCACCGAGAATACCGCGGCGTGCTATCCGCGCGGTGCCAACACCGCCAACGAGATCGCCGTCTCCGACGATCGCTACCTGCCCGGCCTCACGGCCCTCGCCAACACGGCACACGAGCACGGCGCGAAAATCGCGATTCAGCTCGCGCATCACGGCAAGGTCGGGCGCTTCGACACGCGCGAAGGCCGTCCCCTCCTCATGCCGTCCGAGCCGGAGCACGCAGGCTTTCCGAAGGGCCCGCTCGATCTCACGATGGACGAGATGACCCAGATGGGCCGCGCCGCCGGGGGCCAACCGACGATTCACGTGGCCACTTCCGAAGATCTCGACCAACTCGTCGCAGACTTTGCCGACGCCGCAGAACGGGCGCGCCGCGCCGGCTTCGACGCGGTCGAGTTACACGGGGCCCACGGATACATCTTTTCCGAGTTTCTCTCGCCCGCGTGGAATTTCCGCGACGACAAGTGGGGCGGATCCATCGAGAACCGCGCTCGGCTCCTCTGCGATACGCTGCGCGCTTGCAAGGAGCGCGCGGGGCAGGACTTCACCGTCTGGTGCCGCATCGACGCCACGGAGTTCGGCGTCGAGAACGGAATCCGGTTCGAAGAAGCGATGTGCACAGCCGAGCTTGCCGCCGAAGCCGGAGCCGACGCCATTCACGTGAGTGCGTATTCCGACCCGATCGGCGCCGGCTTCACGCTCGGCCCCATCGTGCACGAGCCGTCGGGCTATGCGGACTTCGCAGCCCAGATCAAGAAACGGGTCGACGTCCCGGTGATCGCCGTGGGCCGCATCGAGCCCGAAGCCGGCGACCGTCTCATCGCGGAAGGGAAGGCCGACGTCGTCTCCATGGGTCGCAAGCTTCTCGCCGACCCGGAGCTCCCGGCAAAGCTCACCGCCGGTCGCCCACAGGACATCCGCCCCTGCATCTATTGCTACGTCTGCGTCGCGCAGCCCTTCTTCGACAAACGCGTGCGCTGCGCCGTGAACCCGATCACCGGGCTCGAACTCGAACGCGCAGAGCCCGCCCGCACGAGCGCCACTACGAAGAAGCGCGTCCTCGTCGTCGGTGGCGGCCCTGCCGGCATGGAGGCCGCGCGAGTCGCCGCGCTCCGCGGCCACGACGTCGTTCTCTACGAGAAATCGTCCCACCTAGGTGGGACCCTCCGATTTGCCGCATTGGTGTACGAACCCAATGAACGGCTGCTGCGCTGGTTCGAGGAGCAGATGCGGACGCTCGAGATCGACGTCCATCTCGACGAAGAGGCGACGGCCGATACCATTCGAGCGTGGCGAGCCGACGTCGTCATCTCCGCCGCGGGCGCACGGCGCGCGAAACCCGAGATCCCCGGCGTCGATCAGACCCACGTCTTCGACGGCAATGACCTGCGCGCCCTTCTCACCGGCGACGGCAGCGATGAGGCAGCAAACAAACTCTCCTTCACCGGCCGTCTTGCCGTCCGCGCCGGCCGTATGACCGGGATCTCGAGCGATCCGGCCAAGCTCCGCGAAGCGTCACGAGCGTACATGCCGGTCGGGAAGCGCGTCGTCGTGGTCGGCGGCGGCCTGGTCGGCGCGGAGATCGCCGACTTCTTCGCAGAGCGCGGCCGCGAGGTCGTCGTTCTCGAGGAGGGGCCGGTAATCGCAACGGAGATGGCCCACCCCCGGCGCTGGCGCGTGCTCTACGAACTCCGCGAAGCCGGCGTCCAGCTCGTGACCGACGCAACCGTTGTGGAGATCGGTGAAGACAAGGTGACGTTCCGTGCCCCCATCGAACCTGGGCATGAAGCCACCCAACAGCAGGCTCCCGCCGACACCGTGGTTCTCGCAAAAGGGCTGGATGCCAACCCCGCGGCCACGTCGGCCCTCGAATCGGCGGGCGTACCCGTCGTGTCGGTCGGCGACGTCAACGGCGTGAGCTACCTCGAAGGAGCCATCCACGACGGCTTCCGCGCCGCGTTGGAGATCGGTTAGCGCTCGCGCTTCACCGGGAACGCGTCGAAGTAGAACGAGAAGCGCTCGCGCAACTCCTCGGGATCCACACCGAAGTCGTCCTTGAGGGCGTAGATCACGCGCCCGTACTTTCCGCGCGGGTGATTGTCGATGAAGCCGCGCAGCTCAGCACGCGTCGTGTCTGTCATCACTTCTCCCGCCTTCTCGTAAATCCTCTCGACCATGGCCATGTCGTCGGCCATGAACTCGTGGAACGGGATGTCGATGCTCTGGGCTTCCGGCAACGCATCACGGTCGCGGACGCACGCCCGCAGGAGATGCTCCACGCGGTCGCTCCAATACTCGACGAGCGCCTTCACCTGGACCTTCTTCCGCCCGTTGCGTTGCCCGTAGGCCAGCATCGTCACCGCGGATTGGATGACAGACACCGGGTCGCGATGCGTGACCGCGAACGTCGCATCCGGGAAGGTCGCGCGCAGGACCGGCAGTTGCTCCAGATGCTGCGGACACTTCAGCACCCAGCGCCCCGGCCCGCGCCGCGACTGCAGGATCTTGAGCACCGTCTTCATGTACTCGTAGTGGGGCGTCTGATCGTGTGCGTAGTAATCATCCCGCCAGCGCGGCGACATCGCGAGCCACTCGAAATTGTACGATGCAAAGTTCGGGCCCATGAGCTCGAGCTCTTCGTGAATGTGATCCGGATCGAGCGGATGCATCGCCGGCAAAAGCGGCGACGACTTCTGAATAGCATCCCACTGCGCCGCGCAGCGCGCGTACCGCGGGTCTATGCCGTCTTCGCCGGCTTCTTCGTTCGGCATCGGGAGAGGCTCGTATGACTCCCACAGGGGCAACGAGTGCTTCTGTGAGTCCGCCGCCATCAGATTCAGGAGGTGGGTCGTTCCGGACCGCGGCAGACCGGCAACGATGATCGGCCGCTCGATCTCGACGTCGTGGACCTCCGGGTGCGCCTTCAGATAGTCGAGGATCACCAAGCGGCTTCGCGCGAACAGGGTGAGCTTGTTCCAGAGCGTGAGCTTCCCGATGCCCGTAAGACCATCGTCGGCCGACCACTCGTCGACGAGGAGACCGAGGCGTTCCAGGTAGTCATCCGGCCCGAAATCGTCGAGCCCGGTGGCCGCGCGCGCCTGCGCGAGAATCCCGTCGACGGTGAAATCGAGTTCGAGGGTGTCGCCGTAGGCCCGCACCGCCTTCTGGAAGTCGTTCAGAACAGGGTCGACGAGATCGGTGATGCGAATGTCTTCGGGCATCGTGGCTCCCTAGCCGAGCTTCTTTTCGGTCTGGGTAATCTGTTGGCGAAGCCACTTCGTCTCCCAGAAGTTCACACTCTTCTCTTCGAGCTGACAATGGGCGTCGCGGCTCGCGCGAAGCGCGGTCGCATTGGCGTCGTCTGCCGCGAGGGCGATCTCCGCGAGGTGAATGGCAGCGACAGGATCTCCGGCGGCGACCTTTGCCGCGGCGCCCGAGGCCACACGCTCGGCGCCGCCTGCTAGCTCCACGAGGTCTTCGTAAACGGTCGACACGGGCTCGGGATAGAGCTCGGTCGTCGAGGAGGCGTGAAACCAACCTGCGTAGAGTTCCCAAATCGCCCGGACATCCCAGCTGACCTTGCCGTACCCCTGGCCAACCTCGAGTTCGGGAGGAAGCTCAATCTCGCGCATCAGCTGGTGCACAGTCTTTTGCGCATTCATCCCCTTCACGACTTCGGCCTGGAGGTAGAGGACGGCACCCCGCACGCGTTCGATCTCTTCGCGGATTCGTTCGGCCCCGTGGATCGGGCCACCATGTCCCACCAAGAGAACTTCGGGCTCGAGGTCGCGGACGCGTTCGATCGACTCCACGAACTCCATCGGGTCCCGATACCGATCGCCCCGGATCGTGACGAGATTCGGAATGTGTCCGAAGAGAGCGCTGAAGAGATTCCCGACGAAGCAGATTCGGTGTTGGGGAAGCCACGCGATCAACGAGTCTCTTGTCTCGCCGCCCGGCGTGGCGAACAATTCGATCTCGAGCCCGCCGAGCTCCAGTCGGTGATGGTCGTCGAACAGGATCGTCGGAGTCGGAATCGATTGCTTGGCCGGCTTCTTCGCACCGGGCATGCGCCCCGCCGCCGTGATTGCTTCCGCGAAGGCGAAGAAGCTTCGCATCGTCCGGAACGTCTGGATCCGAGCGTCGTACTCCTGGTGCTCGGGATTGTTCGCCTGCGCGACGACGTCCGTCCCGTCTTCTCGAAAGTGATCGACCCCGCCGACGTGGTCGACGTGCCCCTGCGTGAGCAAGATGTAGCGCGTCGCCGACGAGTCCGCCTTGTCGTACACATCCTTGTGGACCGGGGCTTCGAAGCCCATCCCGGTGTTGATCACGATGCGACCTTCGGATGTCGAGATCATGTAGCTGTTCGACAGCCCCTCCGAGAGGTGGATAAAGTCGTTCACCTTCTGCGTCTCGGTCTGGGACGCGGGCTTGATGTCGAACGCGTTCGGACGGGCGCGGTATATCGGCGCACTCATAGGGAATATTCCTCCGTCTCTCCTCTCCCTCGCCCGACCGAGCGAAGCAACCTTGCGGCCGCCCGAGTGGCCGCCTAGCCTCTGT
The DNA here is from genome assembly GCA_029243485.1 of Candidatus Binatia bacterium. Classification (NCBI taxonomy): domain Bacteria; phylum Candidatus Binatota; class Binatia (SeqCode); species Binatia bacterium. Next base: position 42,713 of record JAQWRY010000002.1, read on the forward strand.
GGCGAACCCAGCACGGAACCGTTCAGGAGAAACCTTGATCCACAGCTACAAAATCGCGCTGGCCGCCGTTGGGGTGGCGCTTGCGCTGCACGCCTCGCCCACCCTAGCGTCACCCCAGACCGAAGTGGTCGAGCAATTCAATGGAACGCTCCTGAGCCTATTCGAGGGTGGGGGCGACTTCCAGAGCCGGTTCGACACGACCGAACCCGCCGTGAAGAAGGCCTTCGACCTCGGATTCATGGCGAGCAAGGTGCTCGGCCGCCGCGGGAAGGACCTCACACCGGAGCAAAAAGCCGAGTGGCTGGCTACCTTCACACGCCTCACCGCGTCGAACTACGCCGGACGGTTCGTGGGAGAGAAGGGGCCCTCGTTCGAAACCCTCGGCGAAGAAGACGGCACCCACGACACGGTCGTCGTCCGGACCCAGATCGTGACCCCCGGCAAGGACAACACCCTGCTGACCTACCGCCTGCGCGAGACGCCGAACGGGTGGAAGGTGATCGACTGCTACTTGAACGGAACCGTGAGCGAGATCGCACTGCGGAGGTCCGAGTACGGAGCGGTCCTGCGGCGCGATGGCTTCGAGGCTCTGGTGAAGGCCGTCAACTCGAAGTCTGAACAGCTGGCTGCGGGTCCGCCGGAGTAGCCGCCCCCTCCTCGACCTCCTCGTCCTCGAGGTGATGCTCGCGTCGATCCCAGATCTCGGCTTCGCGATTCTGCGAATACGCGCTTCGTAGCGCCGAGTAGTAATCGATCGAAGACTCCCGCAAGATCTTCAGCTGATCGTAGTACTCCTCGCGCGTGGTCAGCCCGAAGCCACCGCCCTGGATCGTCGTGAACACCAACTGATCGGCGAGCGGGACGACGAACGTCGACGGGCGGAACATGACGTCGACGGCGAGGCCAAATCCGTCGCGTAAGGTCGACGGACCGACGACGGGAAGTACCATGTACGGCCCCGGCCCAATCCCGGCGAGAGCCATGGTCTGACCGAAGTCGGATTCGTGCGGCTCGAGCCCGAGGGAACTCGCTGGATCGAACAACCCACCGATGCCGAACGTCGAGTTCACGACCAGCCGCGTGAGGGCGACCGCCGCGTCGTCCCACTCGCGTTGGAGCAGGTCGTTCACCATCGTCGTCGGCTCGCTCAGATTCCAGAAGAAGTTCCGCATCGATCTTCGGAACATCTTCGGCGTGACCTTGCGGTACGTCCACGTGATGGGGTCGAGGACCCAGCGATCGATCTCCTCGTTCACGCGGTGCGTACCGCGATTCACGCCCTCGAACGGGTCGGCCGGCCGGGGCGGCCCGACGTCGAAGTCGTCGAAATCATCGTCAAACAGGGGATCCGGGGACTCCGCAGCGACGGGGTCGGACTCCGACTCGGCCCAGCCGGCGGATGCGACGCACAACACTGCCGATGCAACCGCTCCTCCGAAAAGCAGGCACCCTAAACCAACCCGAGACAGCACCCCGTCAGGGTAGTGCAGGACTGCCGATGAGTCGAGGCGGGGCGGCCGGGGCGCAAATACTGGCGCACTCGCCAGCCCGTCACCCGGTCCTGACATCTGACAGCTCCACCAGACCTTGCTATCGTGCTCTCGAGGGTGGGGAGGATCGAGGAGGCAGTACGGGGCGCGCTCGGCGATTGGGTGGAGTTCGTCGCTCGACGCGCATCGGCGGTGGTCGCGGTGGAAGCCATCGTGACGCTCGCGCTCGCTCTCTTCACCGTCACGCACCTCGGCGTGAATGCAGACAACAAGCGCTTGCTGTCTCCCGATCTTCCCTTCCAGCGGGATGCGGCCGCTTTCCAGGAGCACTTCTCTTCGTTGGACGACTCGATCCTGATCGTGATCGACGCCGGCAGCCCGGAGATCGCTCGCGAAGCCGCAACGGAGCTGGCCGCGCGGCTCCGCGAAGAACCCGAGAAATTCAAAGCAGTGAACGTGCCCGGGGGCGACCCGTTCTTCGAGCAGAACGGCCTTCTCCTTCTCTCGGTCGAGGAACTCGAGGAGCTGACCGATGGCTTCGTCCGCATGCAGCCGGTGATCGCCGATCTCACGCGCGACGGCAGCATCGCGAACCTGAGTCGCCTCCTCCGCATGGGCCTCGACGAGACGAGCGGCGAGGAGAGAGCGCGCTTCGCGCCGATCTTCGAACGACTCGGAGATGCGACCACGCGCGTCTACGAAGAGTTCCCGATCGAGATCTCGTGGGAAGCACTGATGCTGGAGGGCTCGGCAATCGACCCGGGCACGCGGCAGGTCATCATCGTCGAGCCGGTGCTCTCGTTCGATGCGCTTCTCCCCGCCGGTCCGGCGATGTGGAAGATCCGAGAGCTGGCGGACGCCGCGGGTCTTGGGCCCGAACGCGGCGTCCGTGTCCGGATCACCGGCAACCCCGCGCTCAACCACGAGGAGATGCTCGGCCTCGCGGTGGACGTCGGCCTCTCGGGGATCGGATCCTTCCTCCTCGTCGCGATCGTTCTCCAGATGGCCTTCCGCTCCGGGCGCATGGTTGGAGCGGCCGCCGGAACACTTCTCGTCGGCCTCATCTGGACGGCCGCGTTCGCCGCCGCCGTGGTCGGGCAGCTGAATCTGATTTCGATTGCATTCGGGGTTCTGTTCATCGGGCTCGGGGTCGACTTCTCGATCCACCTCGGCATGCACTTCCAGGAAGAGATGCGGCACGGCACCGATCCGATCCGTGCGCTGCGGTCCGCGATCGACGAGGTCGGGACCTCGCTCCTGATCTGCACTTTCACCACGTCGATCGGCTTCTACGCCTTCGTCCCGACGGACTACCTCGGCGTCGCGGAGCTCGGGCTGATCTCGGGCACAGGGATGTTCGTCATCCTCTTCCAAAATCTCACCCTGCTGCCAGTGCTGCTCTTCTGGAGGCGGCCCACGGATGAACCGCTCGCGACTCCGGCGGGCCCCCAGCACTCGTGGATCGCCACGCCCGCCGCGCTGGAACGCCACCCGCGCGTTGTGGTGGGCATCGGCGTCGCGCTCGCTCTGGTCGCCGTCAGCCTCTATCCGCGCGCGTGGTTCGACAGCGACGTCGTCGCGATGCGGGACCCGAACACGGAGTCGGTGGAGGCCTTTCAGGACCTCCTAAAGCAGAGCGACACGTCTCCGTGGTACGCCGACGTCCTCGCTCCGGACCTCACGACCGCCGAGAGCGTGCAGAAGCGGCTCGATGAACTCGAGCTCGTCGAATCAACGCGCACGGTGAACTACTGGGTCCCATCCGATCAGGACGACAAAGTCGAGATCCTGGCCGACGCCGCGTTTTTTCTCGACACGCCGGAGGCCCCCCCGAGCGATCGAGCGCCTCCCACCGTCGCCGAGCAGATCGAAGCCCTCCGCGACCTACGCTCACTCCTCGATGACCCCGACCTCGCGAGCGACGAAGGACTTCTCTATCAGAGCGTGAGGGGGCTCCGAACGAGACTCGACACGTTCCTCGCCAGGCTAGAGGCGGATCAGGATCCGGCCGCGTCTCTTGCTACCCTCGAGCAGGTCCTGCTCGGCAATCTCCCCGCGCAGATCGACCGCATGCGCATGGCCCTCGCGGCCGAGCCGTTCGGGCTCGACGACCTCCCACCGGGTCTCCGCGGAGAGATGCTCGCAACAACGGGCGAAGCCCGCGTGCAGGTCTTCCCCAGAGCCGACCTTTCGGAGGAAGGTGCCCGCGAAGAGTTCGTGGACGCCGTACGCAGCATCGCGCCCCACGCCACGGGAGTCTCGGTAAACCTGATCGAGTTTGGCCGCGCGACCGCACGCTCGCTCCGCCAGGCGTTGGCCTTCGCCCTCATCTCTATCGCGATTCTCCTCTTCGTCCTCACGCGGAGCCTGCGCAACGTTCTTCTGATTCTCTCGCCACTGGTCCTCGCGGGGGCCTGGACGTTCGGCGGCATGGCGTTGATCCGGATGCCCTTCAACTTCGCGAACGTGATCGTCCTCCCGCTTCTTCTCGGCATCGGCGTCGATAGCGGCGTCCATCTCGTTCGGCGCTCACACGACGCGCTCGCATCGGGAAAGCAACTCCTCGGAACCACCACCGCCCGGGCCGTCTTCTGGAGTGCGATCACGACGATCGCGAGCTTCGGGAGCCTCGCACTCTCTCGTCACCAGGGAATCGCGACCATGGGGGAGGTCCTGGTCTTTGGGATGCTCTTCACCCTCGCGGCGAACCTCGTCGTTCTCCCAGCCCTTATCGAGCTGGCCCGCCGGCAGCAAGGGGTACAAGGGCGCGAATGACGCCTTCGACCCGGATCCGAAGAGAACGTGCAAGAGCGTTCTCATCAAGGAGAAGGTGATCAAAGCGGTCGGCAAGGGACCTGCCGTGAGTCTCACCACGCCGTTCGCCGGCACGTAAGGCATCTCGCTCGCGCTTCCGGCCACGGCATCGACGTCGACTTACTGCACCGAGTTCGGCGGCACCGAGAAGAAGAACGATGAGAAGGGCACCACGGGAGCCAACACGGCACAGGGCGGCGACACCGCGTACAAGCAGGCCTTCGGCCTCGGCACCAACATCCTCGGGTTCTCCCCGGAACCGATTTCGCGACCGACAACGCGACCGGGGTCGCCGAAGTACTCACGATCGACATGGCGAACACAAATTCGCCTCCCACTTTCTCCGCCCCCTCGGCCGCACTCGCAACCTTCGAGGGCGCCGTAGTGATGAACGAGTTTCTGAATGCTGGCGTCGCCGACCTCGTGCTGTTCCCCCTTGGCGACCAGGCACTCATCCTCGGCGCGCTGGAAACGCTGAGCTGCGACGCCTTGCTCTAAGCCACTCGGTGCTGCGCGCTCTCGCACGTCGGCTCGTTCTCGTCCCGTTCTTCCTCATCGGCACGATCGCTGGTGCGGCCGAAGTCGAGCTACGCCTCCTCGACGAGACGGGCCAAGCGACGTCCGCACAACTGAGCGTGATCGACGACAAGGGGCGAGCGCACATCGCGACGAACGCCCTCCCCGTGGGAAGGTGGCCCGGCTCCGTAACGCAGAACGTCGACATCATCGTCGACTTCCCGGCAGCAGTGCCAGCCAGGCCTTCCTCCCGCCGAGAGAAGACCTGTTCTGAAGATGAAGCGCGAGGACACGCTCAGGACCTTCAGCCGATGATGCCCTCGTCGCGCATCTTCTGAATCTCGTCCGACGCGATTCCGGCTTCGGCGAGCAGTTCGTCGGTGTTGGTCTTGCTCCAGTCGGGGACCGGAACCGGCTCCGTCGGTCGATCCATGCCCGCGAGCGCCGGGGCGACCTGACGAAACTTGCCGTGCTCGGGGTGCACGGCCTCGGTGAAGATGCCGCGGGCCTGAAACTGCGGATCCTCTACGAGCTCGTCGATGGAGTAGACCGGCGCCACGCACGTGTTCGCCGGCGGAAGCTCGGCCGCCCACTCGTCGCGCGGTCGCTTCGCAATCGCGGCCTTGAAGTCAGCGCGGATCTGATCCTGCACGGCGTCGTCGTACTGACTCTCGATCCACTGTTCGCACCCGAGGAGGCGACAGAGATTCGCGTAGAAATGTCCTTCGATGGCACCGACCGCGAGCCACTTGCCGTCGCTGCAGCCGTAGATGTCGTAGCAGGCGTACCGTCCGGTCAGAACGTCGTGCCCCGGCCCCGGAGAGTCACCCGTGGCCAGATACTGATCGACGTACAGCGAGGTGAGCCACAGCACGCCTTCGACCACGCAGACATCGAGGTACTCGCCCTCCCCCGTTCGTTCACGCCGCATCAGCGCCGCGAAGATCGAGAGCGCGGCGTGCATGCCGCCGGCCGCGCTATCGGCGACGGTCGCTCCCGGGATCGGCGGACCGCCGTCCTCGCGACGGTTGCTGGTGTGCATGTAGCCGCCGACGGCCAGGTAGTTGATGTCGTGGCCGGCCTGCAAGGAAGCGGGTCCATCCTGCCCGAACCCGCTGGTCGAGCAAGCGATGATCCGCGGATTCTGCGCCTTCAATTCTTCGTACGACAGGCCCAGCTTCTTCATCACACCGGGGCGGTAGCTTTCGATTACAACGTCGGCGGTCTTCGCGAGGGCGAGGAACGCGGCCTTCCCCTCGGGTGCCTTCAGATCGATGCGGACCTGCTCGAGCCCGCGGTTCGCGGAGTAGCTCCAGAACGCAGGCTGCGTCTGCAGACCCATCTTCTTCGGCGGAACGCCGACCTTGATGACTCGTGCGCCGTAGTCGGCCAGGATCCGCGCGCAGCGCGTGGCCGGCCCGACCGTAGAGAAGTCGAGGATCGTGATTCCTTCAAGCGCCGCAGGTCGATTCGCCATGCGCACGTGGATACGGGTCGCTCTCGGATTTGACAACGCCGCCGGTGCGCGGCTCATAGACAGCCATGAAGCGGGTCATCACCTTCGACATGCGCGCCCCGGAGTTTGGTGCGCCCGCCCGAGAACTCTACGCCGCCGCCCTCGACCAGGTCGCGTGGGCCGACGATCTCGGATTCGAGAGCGTCGGTCTCGGCGAACACCACGGCTCCCCGGACGGCTACAACCCGTCGCCGATTCCGCTCGCCGCCGCGATGGGGGCGCGGAGCAAGCGCATCCTCCTGCGGACGTCGGTGATCCTCGCCCCGTTCTACGACACAGTCCGACTCGCCGAGGACGCCGCGGTAACGCAGCTCGCCACAAACGGGCGACTCATCCTCGGGATCGGAGGCGGCTACCGACCATCCGAGTTCGAGATGTACGGACGCCGCTTGGAGGACCGGTGGAAGACCGTCGGCGAGACGATCAAGTTCCTCCGACTCGCCTGGACCGGAGAACCGTTCGAGTGGAAAGGCCGGCGTTGCCACGTCACGCCGAAGCCAGATCCGGCACCTCCCATCATTCTTGGCGGCGGCACCAAGGCTTCGGCTCGACGCGCGGCGCGCATCGCCGACGGCTGGTTTCCTCCGTTGGATCCCCGGCTCTGGACGCCCTACCGCGAAGAGTGCGTGAAGCTCGGGAAGCCCGACCCCGGCATCTATCCGCCACACGGCCCGATCTTCCTGTGGGTCTCGAAGGAACCCGAGCGCGCCTGGGAGCGGCTCCTCCCGCACGTCCTGCATCAGCTTCGCTCCTACAGCGAGTGGACAGTCCAAGCGTACGGCCGCCCGCTGGGGCCCTACGCGGAGGACATCACCGCCGAGACCGCAAAGCAGAGCAGCGCGTACCAGGTGCTTCGGCCCGAGGAAGCGATCGCACTCGGCGAGAGCCTCGGAGAGGACGGCGTCCTGTATTTGAGCCCGCTGCTCGCCGGGATCGACCCCGCCTACGCGTGGGAGATGCTGCGTCTGTATGAGCGGGAAGTTGCGCCGTTTCTGCGCGACACCACCAGCTGATACCCGTCGATCTCGATGAAACGGTTGCTGATCGGCCTCTCCGTCCTCTTCAACGTGATCACCGTCGCCGGCGTGGGCGGGCTCTACTACATCACCGATGGGTTCGCATTCATCCGTATGCAGCAGGAACGGTTGCGGTCCCTATACGAAACGCTTCCGATCGAAGAAGGAGACGTCGTCTTCTTAGGCGACTCTATCACCGAGGGCGGTGCGTGGGACGAGCTCTTCCCGGGCATACCCGCGAAGAACCGCGGCATCGGCGGAGATACGAGCGAGGGCGTTCTCGACCGCCTCGAGACAATCACGCGCGGCAAGCCCTCGAAGGTGTTCCTCAAGATCGGCACCAACGATCTCGCCATGACGATCTCTGCAGAGGATATCTCGACGAACGTCGGTACGATCCTCGACCGGATCCACCGGGAGTCTCCCGGGACCCAGGTCTACGTCCAAAGCGTCCTCCCGCGCGACAGCTGGTTTACTCCGGGCGTTCAGGAGCTGAACCGCCTGCTGGAGAAGGTGGCTGTGGCGCACGATGCGACCTGGATCGACGTCTTTCCGCTGTTCGTCGATGCGGACGGCGGCGCCATCCGCAGCGAGTACGCGAACGACCGGCTTCACTTGATGGGACCGGCCTACGTCGTTTGGCGCGACGCGCTCGATCCGTACGTGCGGAACTAGGGCACCGCAGTTCGACGGGGGGTCCATGCCTCGCCGCTGGTCGACGGCAATCCATGAGCCCGGTCTCGGCGACGCCGGCCTAGAACCCAGTCGTCTCCTCGACCTCGAAGGCCACCGGATCAAACTCCTCATCGGCGCGAGCCGTGATAACGCCGAGAAGCCCTCCGCACCGCACGATGTCGCCGGAATGGACGTAGTAGTGCCGCACGAAGCCCGACGTAGAGGCCTCGATCTCCAGTTCGGACTTGTCCGCTTCGATGATCACGAGCGGGCGGCCCTTCTCGACCCAAGCGCCCAGCATATGCGACCAGGCGACGATCTTCCCCTCCTGCATGCCCTCGCTGAAAGCTGGCATTCGGATTGGAATGGGCATCGGCGCGCCTACGACCGGACCGTCACCACCGCGTTGGAGATGATGACCGCGTCACGCTCCTTCGACTTCGCCTCGACCAGGATTGTGTCGCCTTCCTTCCAGAACGACGTGAGGTACGTCTCACCCGGGAACGCAATCCCGCGGAAACGCGCGGAGTACTTCGCGACCTTCGTCGGATCGCCACCGAGAACGCCATCGACAACCGCCTTGCAGACGATGCCGTACGAGCAGAGCCCGTGGATGATCGGACGATCGAAGCCGCCCTTCGCTGCGAAGTCAGGATCGCAGTGGAGTGGGTTCTTGTCGCCGTTCAAGCGATAGAGCAGCGCCTGCTGGGGGAGCGTCGTCGACTCCACCACACCGTCGGGCGCGCGGTCCGGCTTCGCGTTCGAAACCTCGGGCCCCTTCGGTCCGCCGAAGCCGCCCTCGCCGCGAAGAAAGAGCGACATGCGATTCGTGTAGAGCGCGTCGCCGGCCTCATCCGTGACAGCGGTCTCGAGCAACAGAAGCGCCGCCTTCCCCTTGTCGTAGATGTCCGCGACCTTCGTCTTCCCGCGCAACTTCGTCTCCGGCGGCAGCGGCTTGTGGATCTCCACCTCTTGCTCGCCGTGAAGCATCATCGCCCGGTTGAACTCGAGTCCCGGAATGCTGAAGATTTTGGCGGAAGCACCGGAGTTCGCGACCGTGGTGAAGCTCGGAAGAACCTTCAGCCTCTTCTCGTAGGTGTACTCAAGCTCGCTCGCGTCCGTCGCGGGCACGCCCGCTCCCACGCCGAGGTGGTAAAGGATGACGTTGTCCTTCGAGTAGCCGCCGTCCCCCGCTTCAAACTCGTGGGCGAGCGCTTTGTCTCTATCGATCGGCATTCGGGTTCACCTCGATCATGACCTTGGCACCGGCGTTCGAGTCGTTCGCGACCGCGAAGGCGTCGCCGAACTCGTCGAGCGGAAAGCGGTGCGTGATGATGGGAGTGAGATCGACCTTGGTGAGCATGTCGATCATCGTGGTGTAGTCCTCCGGGTAACAAATCGACCCAGCGAGGGTCAGCTGCTTCGACATGACGAGCAGGAAGCTCACCGGAATGGGCTCGCGGTGGAGTGCGACTATCGACACACGCGCATCCGACTTCGCGTTCTCGATGATCTGCGTGAGCACCGGAGCCGCGCCCGATGCCTCGATGTAAGCATCGCTTCCCGGCATCTCCATGCCGAGCCACGGACCCGTTCCGTGCAGTTCGGTGAGACGCTTCCATGTCTCTTCTTTTCCCGGGTTCACGGTTTCACGCGCGCCCATGGTGCGAGCGACCTCGAGCCTCGTGTCCGAGTAGTCCAGCATGACGACGTCATCGATGCCGCGGAAGCGAAGCGTTGCGAGCGACATCAACCCGATCGGGCCGGCACCGAAAATCGCGACCTTGTCGCCTTTCGACACCTCGGCCCGGTTCACGGCCTGCATTCCGACACCGAGCGGCTCCGCGAGAGCCGCCGCCGCAAACGAGAGCGAATCCGGAATCGGAAAGAGCGTACCGCCGTCGGCCGCGTTCGGGACGAGGAGCTCCGGAGTGAAGCCGCCCTGCGCCGAGCCGTTTCCGATCGAATTCCCGGCGCCCATCGGGTTCAGCACCACCCGCGTTCCCGGGGCAAGCTCGGTGACCTCGCTCCCGACGCGGAGGATCACTCCGGAGAGCTCGTGTCCCAGAGGAACCGGCTCCGGCGAGGGCCCCGCGACGCCGCCCAACCTCACGTACCCCAGATCGCTGCCGCAGATCCCGCACGCCGCGACCTGCACGACGGCATCCCGGGGACCGGGCTGGATCGGCTCGATGTCGTCGACCCGCACGTCGCCCGGGCCGTGAATGCGAACTTGCTTCATGCAGATGCTCTACGGGCCGCGTTTCCGCAGGTCAAAGGTCCCATTCTCTGCTAAGATTCGAAGCCGAACGAATGTCGACCCCACTTCCCCGCATCGCGTTTCTCCACACCGCGAAGATCCACATCGAGACCTTCGACCGGCTCCTCGCCGAACATGTCGGCCAGGTCGAGCTCCAGCACACGGTCCGGCCCGATTGGCTCGAACGTGCGCAGCGAGAAGGGCTCTCGGGAGATCTCCGCACCGCCGTCTCTCGCCACCTCGAAGAGATGAGCACGCATGCCGCCGTAGTCGTCTGCACGTGCTCGACGTTGGGACCGATCGCGGACGAGATCGCGGCGGCGGGCGCGCCCGTGTTTCGCATCGATCGCCCCATGATCGAGGCCGCGGTCCGCTGCGACGGAACCTGCGTCGTCGCGGTCTGTCTGGAGAGCACGATCGATCCGACCTCGCAGCTGCTCGAGGACGCGTATCGCGAGGCCGGACGAAAAGCGGACTACGAGATCACACCGTGCTTGGACGCTTGGCCGCATTTCGAAGCCGGCGATCTCGATGCGTTCGCCGCGGCGATCGCCAACTCCCTGCGGGTCCGCCTCGGCCGCGGAGACCGCGTGGGCTGCATCGTTCTCGCCCAGGCTTCGATGGCTCGCGCCGAACCGCTTCTCGCGGAGGTGGGCGTGCCGGTGCTGTCCTCACCGGCGCTCGCGGCTACCGAGGCGCTGGCCCGCTCGCTGGCCCGCTAAGGCGTCCTACTTCCCGCCCCACTGGCGGATGTCCTCCAAGAGCTTCTGCCCTTGGGGAGACTCGATCTTCGCCTTGCACTCTTCTTCCGAGAACCCGCTGCGCAGATTCCTGACGCGGGCGGACCCGTCGTCGAAGATCTTCGAGAGGATCTCCAGGTGCTGCTGCGAGACGCCCTGGTGCTGCGCGTACTTGAGGAATGCCGTCCGGACCGAATAGGGCGGATCCATCTTGCAGGTGACGAAGCGCTGGCTGATCTTACCGTACTCCACCGCCCCCTCTTTCAACTCTTCGAAGATGATGACGTCGATCGCGCGGGCCGGCGCCACAAGGGCCAGGCCGCAGACCGTAGCAAGGAGGATCCCGACAAAGAACTTGCTGGCTCGTGACATGATCCTTTCTTCTTACGGGATCGCTGCGCCTGCAGACAAGCACGGTTTCGAGGGGCGCTTGGCAGCTTCGGGCGGCCGCATTATGAAGTTTGGATGGACGCTGTGCGCAGGATCGCCACCGCTGGAACTCTGGCCATGCTCGTCGCCCTCACCAGTTGTGGGGATGGCGCCACCCGCACCGTCCAAGCCGCGAGCCAGACGGAGTTCGATCAACTCGGTCCGTTCGGGGTCGCCGCCTTCGACCTGATCTACGCCGACACCAGTCGCTCGACCCGAGCAAACGGCAATTTTCCGGGTCTGCCGAGAGAAACCTGCCAGTCCGTATCTAGTAGCCGTTCGTGCTTAGCGACCCGGGCGGCAGCGAGAATCCCGCCCCGGCGCCCGGTTCTTTCCCGCTCTCGAACAGCGCCGCACCGGGCAGCCCGACCGCAGGCCACATCACCGTGGGCTGTGCCGCCGTTCAAGGCGAGGTCGACGAAGAGGACGAGGGCTCCTTCGCCGAATCGGAGGCTCTAATGACCAACGGTGTGCCCGGAGACGTGTACCGTCGCGACGACTGCGACCTCGAACGGTTCTGCAACAACGGCTACGTGCAAACGATGTCTGCAGACCGACAGCTCCAGTTGGTCCGGATCGCAACGCTCGCGCACTTCGAGGCGAATCTTCGCGGGCGCGCGGACGCCGCGGCGTTTATCGAGAGATCGCTGGAGGTAGGCAACGCCGACACGGGCGTCCAGACCAAGTAACAGCGGTGGGCTAGTCGCCCGAGTGCGGTTCAAGCTTCACCATCAGAACGTGACAGGGTGCCTTGCGGAGCACCTTCTCGACGACCGAACCCAAGAGCCCGATATCGAGCGCGCTGCGACCGACGCTCCCCATCACGATTACATCGGCGTTCGATTCGGCGGCCGTTGCGAGAATCACCTTCGCCGGTTCCCGACGAGCACCATGGTATCCATGTCGACGGCGGGATCTCGGTGTCGGTCCGCCAGCGCTTCGAAATCCTTCCGGATCTGCTCGGAGATCACGTCGGAGATCCCGACGTCGGAAAGCGCACGGTAGACCTCCGTGTACGGAAAGGTGTCCTCCACCACAGACAGCAGCTTGAACTTCGCCTCGAACGGATCGGCGAGTTACACGGCCGCGCTGACGACCTCCTCGGAATGGTCCGGAAGGTCGGTCGGGCAGAGAATCTGGCTGAGATTGATCACTGGTCGCTCCGCTGGCCTGGAAGATGGCGGGCGGGCTGACCGAAGGGAAAGGAGAGCCGCAAACACTATCACGCAATGATGTTTGTTCGGTGTTTGGCCTCTGCGGCTCAACCGTGCCCCGCGCTAGAATGAGTTGATCCTCTACCGAGGAGAGCGCACGTCTGCGGCCATTCGACGGATCGTTTCGCTCGTCATCACGGGCTCACTTGCGGGAGCCGCGTGGGTGCAGACGGCGAGTGAAGAAGGGGCTCTCCGCAGAGATACTCAACCTTCGCACCGACACCATCGACCTGGACGACGCCGGCAGCCAGATCTTCAGCGCGTGGACACCGATGGGCAGTCTCGCTCTGTTGATGGAGGGACTCCGGGCGCAGGGATCCGTGGGCATCCTCGATACGCGCTACGACAGCTTCGACGGCGTGAACTCCGGCGACGACCGAACGCAGATCGCCCTCTGCGGCCAGAACCTGGCCGACGAGGCCTGCTTTACCTTCGGGTCGGGGCTCGCCAACACCTTCGGAATCGCAGCGCGGTTCTACGGACCTCCCCGCACCTGGGGGCCGGAGCTGAGTCACCGCTTCTAAGGGCAGCGAGGAGGACGTACTTCAGTGCGTCCCCTTCTCCTTGCAGTGCATCAAAGCATCCCGAACCGCCTTACAAACCAGCGCCCCATCCTGATTGAACGCCCGATGCTCGAACGTCACCACCCCTTGGGTCGGCCGTGACTTCGACGCACGCGCAGCCATCACCTCGCTCTCGACACGAATCGTGTCGCCGTGGAACAGAGGCGCAGGAAAAATGATCGACTGAAACCCGAGGTTCGCGACGGTCGTACCGAGCGTCGTCTCATGCACGCTGATTCCGATGACGGTGGCCAGCGTGAGCATCGAGTTCACTAGCGGCTTGCCGAACTCCGTTTCGTTCGTCGCGTAGTCGAAGTCGAGATGAAGCCAGGCCGGGTTCATCGTCATCGACGTGAAGAGAACGTTGTCGGACTCGGTGAGCGTCCGCCGGATGGCGTGCTGGACGACGACTCCGGGGGTCAGCTCCTCGAACCACATTCCCCGGACCGGCCGGGCTGGGGCATCCTTCTGCGTCATTCGTTCTCTCCTCCGCTGCCGGGTCCGATCACCCTCCGACGATGGATCGCTTGGCCACCTCTTCGAGCATGACCTCGGTCGCTCCGCCACCGATCGTCAACACCCGAGCATCGCGATACATGCGCTCCACGGCCGATTCGCGCATGAAGCCCATACCGCCGTGGAACTGGGTGCACTCATACATCACTTGGTTCACGACTTCCGCACCCCAAGCTTTCACGCCCGACATCTCCTTCACGTTGTCCGTTCCCTGCTCCCCGAGCCACGCCGCGTGGTACATCGAAGCCCGGACCGCGTCGACCTTGGCCTGCGCGAGAGCCAGTCTCTGTCGGATCGCGCCGAGGTCGTAGAGCCGCCCACCGAAGGCCGGCCGGTCCTGCGTGTATTTCAGCGTGAGATCGATGGCCTTCTGCGCCGCCCCGACACCCATTCCCACGAGGACCATGCGCTCGTTCTGGAAGTTACGCATCGTCTCGTAGAAGCCTCGGTGCGGCGTACCGAGGAGCTGATCGTCGGGGACGAATACGTCCTCGAGAACCAGCTCGGCAGTGTCCGAGCAGCGCCAGCCGTGCTTGTCCAACTGACTCGCGACCTCGAAACCCGGCGTGCCCTTCGGAACCAGGAACATGGAGATGCCGTACTTGTCGTCTGGATTCGTACGAGCCGCGACGATCGTGAGATCGCCGTAGACGCCGTTGGTGATGAACGTCTTGCGTCCGTTCAGGATCCAACCATCGCCATCACGCCGCGCCGTCGCTCGAATTCCGGCGACGTCGGAGCCCGCATCGGGTTCGGTCACCGCGATCGCGAGGATGACCTCTCCGGCGAGGACATCACCCATCCACCGCTCGTGCTGCGCCGGCGAACCGGAACTCACCAGATGTGGACCGGCCATGTCCGTGTGCACGAGCACAGTCACGTCGAACCCGCCGAACGACGACGAACCGAGCGCCTCGGAGAACACGGCGGATGCGACCGGACCGAGCCCAACCCCGCCAAGAGATTCAGGAACGCGAAGACCCAGCATCCCGAGTTCGCCCATCTTCTGCAGAATCTCCCGCGGAACCTTGCCGTCCTCCTCCCACGCAGCGCCCTGCGGCTCGACCTCCCGCGCCACGAAGTCGAGGGTCTGCTGGTAGATCGCCTCCAGCTCGTCGGTCATCCACGCGTTGCGTCGGCCCATGAGATCCAACTTAGCGCGTGTCGGGCCGCGCGTATAAGGCTAAGAAAACGGCATGGCCATCAAGCTCGTCTTCTGCTGCCGCCGCCGTCCGGAGCTCTCCCTCGAAGAGTTCCTCGAGACCTGGCTCAACGACCACGGCCCCCTAGTGAGGCGCGTCCGCGAGAATCTCCCGCAGATGACGCGCTACGTGCAGAGCCACCTTATCCCCGGCCCCGGCACAGACGGGCTCCGCTCCTCACGCGGCTCCGCCGAACCCTACGACGGCATCACCGAAGTCTGGTTCGACTCCCTTGAATCCGTAGGCGCCGCCACCACCGAAGAAGCCCTCGCCGCCGGCCGCGCCCTCCTAAAAGACGAAGCCCGCTTCCTAGACCTCCCCAACTGCTCCCTCTTCCTCACCGAAGAACACGAGATCTTCTGAGCGAGGGGACGTTGGTTAGTCTCGACCTTTTTGTTTAGTCGTCGCGCACTTTAGGTGAGGGCTGATGCTTGGGGAGTCGACGACTAAACAAAAAGGCCGAGACTAACCAACGTCCCCTCCGAACACTCCGGCTTTGCGGAGGGTGGCTATGTCTTCGGGGGTTTTGTTGAGGACTTTGGAGAGGACCTCGTCGGTGTTTTGGCCGACGGTGGGGGCCATGGTGGGGGTTGGGAGGGGCTTGTTGTCGACGTAGACTGGGAGGGGGAGCTGTTCGCAGCCGACGGCGTCGATGGGGAGAAAGGGCATGCGGTGTTGGAACTGGGGATCGTCGCCGACGTTCTTCGTCGTGTTGATCGGGGCGATCGTCGTGTTTTTCTCCGACGCGAACGTGAGCCAATCTTTCACCGTGCGGGTGCGGAAGATGTCGCGTAACTCCGTCTGGAGTTCCTTGTTGCCGCGCGCATGGTCGGCGTACTTCGAGCCGGGCCACTTTTCGAAGAGGTCCATACGGTCGAGGCCTGCGCAGAAGTTCTTCCAGAACGCCTGCTCCGAAGCCATGAACAAGATGTGGCCGTCCTTGGCCTCGTAGGCCTGGTAGCGAACGCCTTCCCACATCCCCGCGAGCCCGGCGGGGCGTCGGACGTAGTCGTCCGAAGGATTCCCCGTGACCTCGTCCTCCGGCCGCAGGTACGCCCTCTCGGTCTCGATGCGATACCAGTCCATGTACGCGGACGCGTCGGACTGGGCCATCTCCATCTCACAGCCCTCGCCCGTCTCGCGGGCCTTGATGACTCCCGCGAGAATCGCCATCGCGGCCATCATAGGTCCGACGTTGATGCCCACGTTCGGCATGTCCCGCGGGATGTGACAGAAGCCCTCGTC
This sequence comes from Candidatus Binatia bacterium, assembly GCA_029243485.1. NCBI lineage: Bacteria > Candidatus Binatota > Binatia (SeqCode) > Binatia bacterium. The sequence goes on from JAQWRY010000002.1 coordinate 58,909, forward strand.
GTCGACGACGGGCTGCACAATCCCCGACCACGTGTCGTAAGCAATCCCGTGACTCGGCATGTTCTGGTACGGCCCGGTCGCGCCGTAACCTGAAAGAGTGGCGAATACGATCTTCGGGTTCACCTTCTTCAAGTCGTCGTAGCCGAGCCCCAGCTTCGCCATCGAACCAGGACGCAACGCCTCCACCACGACGTCCGCGGTGGCGACGAGATCCTTGTAGAGCTGCACACCCTCGGGATTCTTCAGGTTCAGCGTGATGCTCTTCTTCCCACGGTGCGTGTGCAGGTGGAGGAGAGAAACGCCGTCCACGATCGGCCACGTCATCTGACGGATGTAGTCACCCGAAGGCGGCTCTACCTTGATGACGTCGGCGCCCATGTCGGCGAAGAAAGTCGCCACGTGCCCCGGGCCGAGGAGACTCGACTCGATCACGCGCACACCAAAGAGAAGCTGCTTGGAATCTTTCACGGAGAAATCCTTCTTCAAGGCTGCCAGTCGTCGCCCTTGCGGGCCCACGGATTGTCTTCGGGGTTCGTCGGGACTGCGAAGCGCGCGGCGCAGGAGGTCATCGTGTTGCCTTCGACGTCCACGTTGACGTCGATCGAGACCCAGCCGCACCCCTTGTCGTCTGTCGAGACGTCGGTGACCTTCCCCGTGAAGACCATGCGGTCTCCACAGAAGACCGATCCCTTCATGCGGAACTGCATCCGTCCGGGGCGGCCCTTCGGTCCGGTCCAGTCCGTGAGATACTTCTCGAACCAATGCGCCAGATTCGGCGTGTTCAGGAAGATGTCCTTCACGCCGTTGCGGTTCTGGGCGAAATCCTTGTCGTGGTGCATCGGACGGATGTCGCGCGTCGCGATCGCACCGAAGGCGACCGTGGTCGCGGTCACGTCGTACGGAAGATCCGGCAGGGTTTCGCCCACCTTCACCTGATCGAGCGTCAGATTCTTCGTCGCGCTCATTTCGCTTCCTTTTTGTAGCCGAACCCGGCGATCTCCTCGCGTACGAGAAGGTCGCCCTTCATGTTCTCGTAGTTCACTTCGATGTTCCAAAAGCGGCCGGTCCCGAGCTTGGTCGTCTTGGGTCCCGTCACCGAACGAAGGATCTGATACTGCTTCACCCGCTCCCCCATCCGCACCGGTTCGAAGAAGATGAGCTCATCGGCGGACATGATCGCCTCGGGGCAGTCGAGCTCGATCTTCAGGTCGAAGTGCGTCCGGAGAGCGAGCCCCTCTTCGTCCCGGTAGGGCGCCCAAAAGTGGGGGCGACACCACACCGAGATCATCGTCGGCGGCGCAATCCAGCCTCCCGTGACGTCCTTCGCGACGTCTTCATCCCAATACAGCGGGTTTCCGTTCTCGACCGACGAGCAGCCCGTCAGAACGAAGCCGCGCTCCACATCGAACTCGCCGTCCTCTTCGTGACGACGCTGGCCGATCCACGACTCAACGATTTCCGGTAGATCCGACATCCGCAGGTCCCCCTCAGGAATCCAGCACGTCGACTGCGACGAGCTCTTCCAAGTACGGCGTGTCCCACCACGAAAGCTGCAGCTGCTTCGATCGGCGGAAGTAGAGCTGCACGTCGTACTCCAACGTGAAGCCGACACCGCCCCAGAGCTGCTCACACATACGCGTGGCGTCCGCGTAGGTCTCGCAGCAGAACAGCTTCGCCATCGGCGCGAGACGTCGGATCGAACGGCCATTGGCTCGACTCCACGCGGCTTCGTGCACAAGAACCCGGCCGCCGTCGATGCGAGTCGACGCATCGGCGAGATAGTGTGCCAATGCCTGGAAGGCTCCGAGAGGCTTATCGAACTGCGTCCGGATCTTGCAGTAGTCCGCCGTGATGTCGAGAGCCTTGTTCGCCCCACCCACCGCCTGCGCTGCGAGCAGAACGATGCCGTCGTACATCGCGGTCTCGAACGTGGCCCAGCCCGAACCAGCTGCGCTGATTCGATCGTCTGCCGAAACCTTCACGTTGCTGAACGTCACGCGATACTGCGCGTCGGCCGACTGCGAGAGAATCTGCCGCATCTCGACGCCACCCGCCTTCGGATCGACCAGGAACAGATCGATGCCCGCATCCGTGCGGGCAAGAACGATCAGCCGATCCGCGGAGCTGGCGAAGTAGACGTGCTGCTTCGTGCCGTTCAGCACGAAGCCGTCGCCGTCCGCTTTCGCGGCGAGTTGGACGCCGACCGGTCCGTAGCCCCGATCCGGCTCGAGCCAGGCGGGCGTCAGAATCGCTTCACCCGTAGCGATCTTCGGCAGCCACGCGCCCTTCTGCGCATCATTCCCCGCCTCGGTGAGCATGCCCCCACTCATGATCGCGGAGACGAAGTGCGGCACGGATGCGAGTGCGCGACCGAGCTCTTCGTAAACCAGGGCCGCCTCGAGCAGGCTCTGCCCGCCACCGCCGTGCTCGGCCGGGATCGTCAGGCCGAGAAGGCCGGATTCCGCCATCTGCTTCCACAGTCCGTCGGAGTAGCCCTTCGGGTCGTCCTCCAGCTTGCGGACGGCATCCATGTCCGAGTGCTCCTCGAACATCGCGCGGGCCATGTCCGTGATCATCTGTTGTTCTTCGCTAAAATCGAGATTCATCGTCGTATCCTCAGTCCGTTCGAGTCGCGTTCAGAAATTCTTGGGCAACCCGAGATGGCGCCTGGCGATGATGTTCTTTTGAATCTCCGACGAGCCACCGCCGATGGTCTCCACGACCGTCGCGCGATAGGCGCCTTCGAAGCGGCCGCGAATTGGACCTTCGTCCTGCCCTTCGCGGATCTGACCGGCGGCACCCTGGATGTCCAGCGCGTCCTTACAGACGCGCTGCGACAGGGCCGTGGCGAAGAGCTTGTACTGCGACGACTGGATCGTCGGCGGCTTCCCGCCCTTCCGCGCCGCACACACAAAGCGCACGCTGAGCCCCTTCGCGACAGCCTGATCGGTCACGATGCGCGCAATCAACCGGCGCACGTTCGGGTCGTCCTTGATCTGGCGATCGTCCCGCTTCGCTTCCTTCGCCCACTCGATGAGCAGCCGCGCACGCTCGGTGCTCGGCGAGAGCGTGAACATCGTGAAGCGCTCGAGATCGAGAGCTTCGGAGATGTACTGGAAGCCCATGCCCGGAGTTCCAACCATGTACTCGTCGGGAACGAAGACGTCGTTGAAGAAGACTTGGTTCGTCGTGTCCTTGCCGATCGTGGGCAGACTCACGACTTCGAGGCCTTTGTCCTTCATCGGAATCAGGAACAGACTGAGCCCGGTGTGCTTCGACGCGTCCTGATCGGTCCGTGCGCCGACCCAGTACCAATCGGCGAAGTGCGCCGAGGTGGTCCAGATCTTCTGACCGTTCAGGTTCCAGCCGCCCTCGACCTTGTCGGCCTTGAGCTGCATGTTCGCCGCGTCGGATCCGGCCTGCGGCTCGCTGTACCCGACCGCGAACTCGACCTCGGCATTCAGAATCTTGGGGAGGAACTCCTTCTTGAGGAAATCACTCCCGTGACGGATCAACGTCTTGCCTATGATCCCGACGCCCTTGCCGATCTGCGGCGCCGAGTGCTTCGCGAGTGCCTCGTTCAGGATGTACTCGTAAACGCCCTCGATCTCCTGACCGCCGTACTCCTTCGGCCACGACATCCCGAGCCAACGCTGGGCAGCGAGCTTCTTCATGAACGCACGACGCTCCGGCGTGTCCGCGAGCTGCGTGAAGTTCTCCCGCGTCGGGTCCATCACGACCGGGTCGTGATTGTCGACCAACCACTTGTCGACCTTGTCGGCGAAAGCCTGTTCCTCAGGTGTAAAATCGAAGTCCACGGTGCGCCCTCCTTGGTGAAGTGAAACGAGCGGGAATTGTCAGTCGAAGCGGGAAGCCCGCCTCGTAGTTCGTCAGTGCGTCAGCTCCGTGCCCGGATGCCATCGAGAAAGACGTCTCCGAGGCACTCGATCGCGCGTCGGCGGCCGCGACGAGGAGCGGCCGGGCCGAGGAGCGTTCCAAAAAAAGTCGTCGCGAAAAGGCCGGTGATCTCTTCTGCGGAGAGGTCCTTGCGAATCTCGCCGCGCTCCTGAAAGTGCGCCACCCAGCGAGTGATCGGCGCGAAGTACGGGTTCTCGTTCCAGTCGTATTCGGGCTGATTCCGGAAGGCCAAGGCGACCAACTCCCGCGCGCTCGTCGCGTTGCCCCGCGTCGAGAGGAGCGCATCGGTCACGAGACGGACGAGGTCCTTGGCCGAGCGCGGGCGCGGGAGCCCGTCGAGGCGGTCGCGAATCTGCTCTTCGACCGTGCCGCGGAAGGCATTGAGCAGGTCTTCCTTGTTCTGGAAGTGGAGATAGAAAGTGCCGCGCGCGACACCCGCGGCACGAACGATGTCCTCGACCTGCACGGCGTCGAAGCCCCGTTCCCGGAATTCGGCCAGAGCCGTGTCATATAGGCGCTGGCGCGTTTCCAGGCGCTGACGGTCCCGGGTGGTCATCCGGGCGGTTTCGGCGGCCGACATTCCCCCTTTTTCTGCCAAATGACGTGTGTCCTGTCAATGACGCTTGTCTATTGAATGGCGGAGCGTCAGTGAAAGCCTCCCTCCGCCCGCAGCAGCGCTTTCCCGGGAGTGCCCGAAGCAGATAGAACTCGTCTCGAGGAGATCGATGTCCATGAAGACTCTCACAGGGCTTTTCACGGCGACGCTTTTGACGGTGTTCGCGGTCGCAGCACCGGCTCAGGATTTCGGCGCGACGCTGCAGCTCGTCGACGAGACCCCCCTGCCGCAGGTCGTGCAGCAGGCGGCGGAGCTGGGGAAGAAACCGGTCCTGGTCCGCGGCACCGTCGCCGACGTCTGCCAACGCAAGGGCTGCTGGACGGTGCTGCAGAGCGGCGAAACCCATGTCCGGGTGCGCTTCAAGGACTACGGCTTCTTCGTGCCGACCGACTGCAGTGGTCGGCAGGCGCTCGTCGAAGGCGTGGTCGAGGTGAAAACGCTCTCCGAGGACATGGCTCGACACTACGAGGAAGAGGCTCGAAACGGCTCGCCCGGCGAGGTCGACGGCCCACGCCAGGAAGTCTCGATGATCGCAACCGGCGTCCGACTGCTGCCGATTCGTTACGAGGCGCCGGCCGCTCCCTGAAGTCCCGGCCCGGCTTCGGGCCTTGCTCGGAGCCCACCAGCTGTCATATCACCTCGGCTGGGCCCCCCGAGGCCCGGGGGGGGGGGAGAATGTCGAAATTCACGAGTTCCGTCTTTGCCGTTTGCTTGACCCTGATCTTCGCCGCGTGCGGCAGCAGCGGTACGAGCCCCACCAGTACCAACAGTGCACCGGGCAGCGACCCGAGCGAGCCCCCCGTCGATCCACCAACCGAGCCCACGGATCCGACCGCCCCCACCGACCCGGAGTGCGCCGACTCGTACGACAGCACCTTCGAGGCAATCCAGACGATCGTCTTCGAGCGCCGCGGGTGCGCGGCGGAAGTCTGTCACGGCAGCGCCGCCGCGGGCGGCCTCGATCTCTCGGCCGACGTCGCCTACGACAACCTCTACAACCAGACCGGTCAGATACGGAACATCCCGCTGGTCCAGCCGGGGCGCAACGACAACAGCCTTCTCTTCTTGAAGGTCGCGGCCGCGACGCTGCCCGACCGATTCGAGGTCCCGGGCGCCGCCATGCCAAACGGGCAAGCGCCACTGTCCAGCGAGGAGCTCGAGCTCCTACGGCTCTGGATCTACTCGGGTGCACCGCGCAACGGGGTAGTTGCGTCGACCGTCAGCCTGATCGACGGCTGCGTCGCCGACCCGACGCCGATCACGATCGACCCCCTGCCACCGCCGGCGCCCGAAGAAGGCATCCAGTTCGTCATGCCTCAGTTCAACCTCGAGGGCGGCTCGGAGACCGAGGTCTGCTTCGCCTCGTACTACGACTTCACCGACCGCGTCCCCGACGAGTTCAAAGACCCGACCGGCACGATGTTCCGATACAAGGGTTTCGACATGCGGCAGGATCCGCAGAGTCACCACCTCATCCTGTACGCGCCCGCGGTTCCCGTCGATAAGGTGCACGACCCGGCCTACGGAGCGTGGACCTGCCGCGGCGGCGAACTGCATGGCGAGGTCTGCGAACCGACGGACCCCGAATCATGCGGAGACGGCCTGTGCGCAAGCGCGACGAAGACCGGCTCGTGTTTCGGCTTTGGCCCATCCGAATTCGGAGCCTCCGTCGACCCCACCGACGTCCAAGGTATCGGCGGCGCGCAGCGCGCGCAGCTGTTCACCGAGTTCGGCGAGGGCGTGTACGCCGAGATTCCCCTGAGTGGGCTCATCTACTGGAACTCGCACGCGTTCAATCTCACCGCGCAGGACCATGCGATGAACGCACGACTGAACTACCTCTTCGCGGACGAACAGAACTTCGTGTCGACCCCGATCCCGGTCGACTTCGGCAGCCTCTATCAAGCCGCCGGGACTCCCCCGTTCACCGAAGCGCGGTACTGCAACTCGCTCACCTTCGAGCCCGGCACCCGAATCACGGAGATCACGCAGCACACGCACCGCTTCGGCCGACACTTCGAGGCATGGCTTCCCGACGGAACGAAGTTCTATGAGAACTTCGTCTACAACGATCCGATCGTGGAGCATTTCACACCTCCCCTCGCCTTCGACGGAGAAGATCCGGCGGAGCGCACGATCAAATTCTGCGGCCTGTTCAACAACGGCGTCGCGAAAGACGGCTCCCCCGACACCGAGACAGTGACGCGAGCCTCGCGCACGCCGGAGAATCAGCTACGCGGCGGCGGCGCCTGCACTCCGGTCGCGTGCGCGGCCGGAAACATCGGCGCGGCCTGCGGCGGTGTGGGCGATGACACCAAGTGCGACTCGAGCCCCGGAGCCGGTGACGGTCACTGTGACGCGTGCGCGATCCAGGCGGGCGTCAGCACCGAGAACTCCATGTTCCTGCTGCTGGGACGAGTCTTCCAAGCGGACTGATGTCCGTGAACAAGCTCCTCCTTCACCTGACCGCACGCGGCGGGAAAAAGGACGAGCTCGTCTCCGCGTTGCCGGATCTTTCCCGGTCGCTGTGCGCCGGTCTTCCGAACGGGGCACGAGCGACGACCCTCGTCGCTCGCGACGACGACCCGATGCGAATGACCGGCACCGGGCGACCCACCCGGGCATTCGACGCAACCCTCGAGATCCGCCTGAGCGAGTCGGACGCGGGCAACAATCTCGCGCGCGCCGTTCGTGATCTGGGCCCCCGATTGGAATCACGGATTCACGCGGACTCGAGCGCCATCCTCGTTGGCGAGAACAACGTGTTCGTCAGCTGCGACCCCACCCCGATTCGCTACCAGTACTGCATGCGACGCCGGGCGGACTTCTCGCCCGCCGCGTATCTCGCGCGCTACGGCGAGGTCCACTCCGCCTTCGGGATCAAGACGAGGGGAATCGCGGGCTACACACAGTTCCACGTCGACGCAGAGGCGAGCCGGCAGGCCGCCGAAGCAAGCGGGTTCGGAATCGGGGAGGTCAGCAGCGTCTCGGAGCTACACCTTCGCTCCCTCAAAGAGTTCTTTGTGGAGACGAACTGGAACCGCTCTCTCGGGGCGCAGGAGGACGAAGACCAGTTCGTCGACCGCGCGAACTCGATCATGTGGCTCTCGGACGCGGCGGCCCGGCTCTAGCGAACCGCTCTTCCGATGGGCTCCGCTACAGCCCCTTGGGACGATTCACGAAGCGACGCGCGTCCGGAGAGAAGAACCACCCACCGCCGGCCTTCGTGCCGCCGTCGACCGGCAGGTTGTGGCCGCTGATGAACGAGGACAGATCGCTCGCGAGAAAGAGCGCCGCGCGCGCCTGATCTTCCGGCCAACCGAGTCGACCGACGGGTGCCCACGCCTCCCACAGCTCCTCACGGTCCTCGTAGCCCTTGATGTAGTCGACCTGCGGCGTCTGGGTGAGATCCGTCCCGATGCCGTTGGCCCGAATGCCCTTGCGTCCGTATGCGACGGCGAGAGACGTCGTGAAGTGCGCCACCGCCGCCTTCATCGCAGCGTAGACCGGCTCTCCCGGAAAGCCGCGCATGCCCTCGACGGAGTGGACGTTCACGATCGCGCCGCCCCCACTCTCGATCATCGGATCGAGAAACGCCTGCGTGACGGCGAACACATGCAGCAGGTTGATCTCGTACATCGCCTGCCACGACTCCGCGTTCGAATCCTGGAACCGGACGAGCGGCCGGTAGTCACCGACGTTGTTCACGAGCACGTCGACGCGACCGTGCTCGTCTAAAACGGCGGCTCGGAGCTTCGCCACATCCTCAGAGCGGCGCACGTCCACGATGTGCGCACGCGCCTTGCCGCCGGTCGCCTCGATGTCTCTCATTGCCGCCGCCGCGCGATCCGCGTCGATCTCGGCAATCTCTACGAGCGCGCCATGCTGGGCGAAGAGACGGGAGATTCCACCGCCGATTCCGTCGCCACCACCCGTGATGACGGAGACCTTGTCGGCAAGAAGCCGGTCCCACTTCTCGATGGGCGGAACGTTCGAAGGACGTTGCGTGCTCACTGTACCTGCCTCCTACGCGACCGCGCCGGCTGCGATGAGTTCGGCCGCAGCTTCGGCGGCGAATCCCAGCGTCTCGGTGAGGATCTCAAAACTGTCAGCACCGAGGATCGGCGCCGGTCCACGCGGCCCGTTCTCGTATCCACTCACGCGGAACTGGTGGCCACTGTAAGGCACCCGCCCCATCTCGGCGTGCTCGTACTCCCGGTGGAAACCCCGATGCCGGAGCTGTGGGTCGACCATCAGATCGCTGCTCCGCTGCACGCGGCCCGCGGGCACGCCGGCAGCAAGGAGCCCATTCATGACCTCGTGGCCATCCCGCCCCTTCGTCCACCGCGCGATGTGATCATCGATCTCGTCGTGCGCAGCGAGACGCCCCGCCCCGTCGTTCAGGCTCGAGTCCATGGCCCAATCCGGATCCCCCAGAGTCGCACGCAGCAAACGCCACTGCGCATCGGTCTCGACCGCGATGGCGCACCACTGATCCTCACCGGCGCACGGGTAGACGCCCTGCGGTGCGGCATCCTTCGCCCGGTTTCCGTTGCGCGAGTACATCTCGCCGGTCGCCTGTCTGGACATCATCTCCGGCGCGAGGAACTGAAGCGCGGCCTCCATCTGGCCCAGGTCGATGTATCGCCCCTCGCCGGTTCGTCGCTGATGGTCGATCGCCGCGAGCAAGGTCGCCGTGAGGAAGCGCGGCGCGACCGTGTCGGTGTAGGCATTCCACGGACCCGCCGGCGGGAGATCGGCCCATCCGGTGAGCTCGTAAAAGCCCGCAACGGCGGCGGCATGATACCCGTAGCCGGCCATGTGCGCGCACGGCCCGCTCTGGCCCATCAGACACGTGCTGGCCATCACCACACCCGGGTTTGCAGCCCGAGCCTGTTCGTAGCCGATGCCGAGGCGCGCCGCGGTGCCGGGAGTGAAGCTCTCCAGCACGACGTCCGCCCACTCGAGGAGCCTGCGACTCACCTGAGCCGCACTCTCGTTCTTCAGATCCAGCGCGAGGCCTCGTTTCGAGGTGTTGAACTCACCGAAGAAGTGCGAGCGATTCCAGCCCGGCTTCCCGCCGATGAACGGACCGGCGGTTCGCAGATCATCGGGCCGTGCTTGCGACTCGATGCGCACGACGTCGGCGCCGTGGTCGGCGAGATACTTCGCAGAGATCGGACCGACACCCACCCAGCTGAAGTCCGCAACCTTGAGCCCCTCGAGCGGAAGGGCACGCGGCTCGTTCACTTCGATTCGCGCTCGGGTTCGCGGCGAACGACTGAGCTCGGCGACGATCTCTTCCGTGTGCTCCCCGAGGAGGGGCGACGGTTGGCCCATCGACACCCCCGCGGTCTTCACGAACACACCAGGCACTTGCACTCCCTGGCCGGTGGGTAGCGTCCGCGGGACGAAGAACTGTCGGGCCTTCAGTTGATCGAAGTCGAGCAATTCATCGATGGTCTGCACCGGCGCCAGCGTCTGACCCATCTCGAGGCCGCGCCGAAATAGCTCGTCCTTGTCGTGCGCCGCGTAGAACCGATCGAAGACGTCGTAGAGTTCCTCACGCGTGACGGCGAACTCACCGCCGCGAAACACGCGATAGTCCCAGGTGGACCAATCCTCGCGGTCTGCGAACTCCTGGTCGACGACGCCACTCTCGAGCATCCACGGCAGAAGACCGAGAAAGCCGACCGCACGGCGGAGACTGACGATGTGGCCATCGCGAGAACGCTGAACCAAACGGAAGCCTACGGGACCGATCTGAAGGTTCGCCCCCTCGCGCTCGAAGTCCCTACCCTGGATTGCGTGCGCGACGGCCGCATTGAGCATCGTCCAGGTCATGGCGGTCTGCGCCGAAACGTCGACGAACACACCTTCGCCCGTCGTCCGCATTCGCGCATGGCCCAGGAGCGCCGCGACGGCAGCCTCGGCCCCGGCGTGTCGCCAGACCTGCGGAACGCTCAGACGAACGGGTGGCCGGCCGGGATCTCCCTGAACCGACATCGGTCCGCCGAGCGCCGCGATCGTGAGGTCGGCAGCCGGGTGGTCGGCGTACGGACCGTCGCTGCCGAACGGGGTCACGCGGACGTGCACGATCTGACGTTGGATCTTCCGGAGTTCGTCGTGGCCGAGACCGAGCCCGTCGAGCAGGCTCGGGGGGCCCGAATCCAAGACGAAGTCGCTGCCGCGGACCAGCTCGACGAACGCTGCGCGGCCCTCGTCCGACTCGAGATCCAGCTCGACCGAACGCTTGCCGCGGTTGTAGGCGGCGAAGCTGAGGCTGCGCTCCGCCTCCGGGCCGTCCGCGAGGAACGGGCCCGTGCGGCGGGCGTCGCTACCGCCGAGCGGCTCGACCCGGATGACGTCGGCTCCGAGGTCGCCGAGGATCATGCCCGCGATCTGGCCGCGGACGTCGGTGAGGTCTAGGGCGCGGTAGGGGGAGAGCATCGGGGTCTTCCTATATGGAAGCTGGGCCGAGCTCTATCAGGCTGACTCTAAGGGGCTAGTAGGAAGCGGGGCCACACTGAAATGTGTCCCCGCTTCCCTCTTCGATTTTTCCCCTTTGCCCCCGCCAGCTGACGGGGAGGTTCGGGCCTAGAACCTGTAGGAGATCTCGCCGCCCCAGGTGCGGGGGAGGCCGGGGAAGTTCACCAAAAAGCCGAAGGTGGAGACCGTCGGGGTCGACCAGTTGATGAAGGTCTCGTCAGTGAGGTTCTTGCCCCAGAGGGCGACCTGGGCGCGATCATCCCAGAAGGCGTACGAGAGGCGCGCGTTCAGGAGGTTGTAGCCGGACTGCACCGAGTCGGCGAGCTCGGGGCCGTTCAGGTGCACCATGCTCTGGTAGTACCACTCGAGGCGCGGCGTGAGCCAACCCTGCAGGATCTCGGCCTCATCAGCCCCTTCGATCAGCCACGAGTACTGGACGGCCAGGAAGCTCGTGAACTTCGGAACGTTGTTGAAGGTCTCGCCCGAGCGGTCGATCGACTGGTCGGTGAGATCGCTCACGGCGTTCGGGAAGTCGTCGTACGTCGCGTCCGTGTAGCCGATGTTGCCGGTGATCTGCAGACCTTCGACCGGGTACGCCTGCGCCTCGATCTCGAAGCCCTTGATCGTCGCCACCGCCGCGTTCTCCGTGATGCGCTGGATGATCGGCACACCCTGCTCATCGAACCCGACGGCCTGGACCGACACCTTCTGGATGTCGTCATACTTGCCGTAGAAACCGGCCAGGTTCAGCGTAAGCCTGTTGTCGAGGTAGATCGACTTCAAGCCCAACTCGAAATTGTTCAGCGTCTCGGGCTGGAACGCCGCGGCAAGGGCATCCGTCCCCTCCTGGTTCCGGGGGCCCGGAAGTGCGTTGAAGCCGCCGCCTTTGAAGCCCTGCGCGTAGGTGAAGTACCCCATGACGTGGTCGACCGAATCCGGCAGAAGATCGAACGGAACCGTCGAAGCGATACTCGCCATCGGCGTCCACGCGGTAAACAGCTCCGAGTCGTTCACTTCGTCGAGCAGGACCTCACCCGTATTCGAAACAAACTGGCTGAGCGTGAGTTCCTTGTTATCCTGCGTGTAGCGAATACCGCCGGTGATGCTCAGCCACTCGGTGAAATCGGCCGTGGCCTGGAGGTAGGGCGCCCACGTCCAGTTCTTGATCTCGGAGACGTTCGTCGTGAAGCGGTTCAGAGGCGGGCCCACGACCGTCGTGCGCGTGTCGGCCGCGTTCTCCCACTGGGCGAATAAGCCACCGACGAACACCAGCATGCCATCGAACGCGGCGCCGTTGACCTGCAACTCACCAGACGTCTGCTGCTGCTTGCCCGGTGCGCCGTCGAACTCGGAACCACCAGCCGTGGAGAGGACGACGACCTCGGCGCTCGTGTTGTCCACGTCGAAGCGCGTACGCGGGATCTGCTCGTTCCACGAACCAAGGGCCTTGATCGCGAGATCCTCGATCTCCCACACGTCTCCGAGGTCGTAGTTGAACACGCCCCACGTACCGTAACCCTCGATGTCCGACATTCCTTGGATGTTGGCGTTGTTCTCGAAAAGCGACGTCTTCTTACACTCGGGGTAGAACCCCCCGTAGAGCGACGAAAGCGGCGCATCTTCGTTCACGACGACGCACCGTCCGCCACGACCGAGAGTGTGCGACCGCGACCACGTTCCCGACAGATCAAAGGTGAGATCGTCGGTGAGCAGGAAGCGAAGGCTCCCCAAGAAGGCGATCTCGTCGCGGTTGCTGTAGTACTTGTCCTGCGCTGTGTTGTGGACGTAGCCGTCGCGGTTTGCCGTGAAAAGCGCCACGCGGCTCAGAAGGAAGTCCTCCACGATCGGCACGTTCAGCATCACCTCGGTCTCGACCGAGTTGAAGTTGCCCGGCCGTACCATCGCGAAGCCTTCGAAGTCGTGATGCGGCTTTACGGTCGTCATGTTGATCGCGCCGCCGACGCTGTTCTTACCAAACAAGGTTCCCTGCGGACCGCGCAGGACTTCGATCTGCTGCACGTCGACGACGCTCAACAGCGAACCGGAGGCGCGCGGCAGGAACACGCCATCGAGGTAGAGCGCGACACCCGGATCGAACTGGATGTCCGGGGCGCCAGTGCCGACACCGCGAATCGCGAACTGCGCCAGGTTGCCCTGAATGCTGTCCTGGAACTGCAGATTCGGAACGAGTTCCGCCACCTGGTCGACACGATAGACACCCGCCTCGCGCAGCGTGCTGGCGGTGAGCGCCGTCACAGCGACCGGAGTGTCCTCGAGTGCCTCTGCCCGTTTACGCGCGCTGACCACGATCTCTTCGACCTGCGTCGTCACCCTGCGGGTCGCGCCGGGGATGTCCCCACCGTCGGCCTCGGCCGCCTCATACTGCGCGTCGGCGGCGTCGATCTCGTCGGTCGTGCCGCCGGGGCTGTCGTCGTCGACGAGATCGCGCTGAAACTCAGCCGGCGCTTCGGTTCCGTCAACGGGTTGTGCAACGGTCGGCGTGGCGAACAGGGTCATGATCCCCAGCACGATGAGGGCGCAGATAATGAATCGGTTACTCAGGTGGAATCTCGATTTCATGGATGGCCTCTCGACGTCGGTCGGTGGCCGACAGAAATCGCCGCAGCCACAAATGTACACTTGACAGATCGTGTCCTATGTAAGATTCCCGACTCGATGGCAACCCTTTCGCCCTCTCTCCCAGGCGAACTCCCGGGTCCTCGGACGAGACCGGTGAGCGTCTCATTGCCGCCACCACCAAATGCCTGAAGAAGTTCGGGGTCGCAAAGACCGGCGTAATCGACATCGTCCGCGAGGCGGGCTCGAGCCAGCAGACCGCCTACCGGTACTTTTCCGGCCGTCGAGAGCTGATCTACAAGGCGTTTCTCCGCGCCACGACCGGATTCCCGATGCCGTCGAGACGCTCGGCGAGGTCCCGAAAGACCCCGTCCTGTCCCAGGCCTTCGGCCCCGGATCGCTGGCGAACCTACGGCCGATCGGCACCGATCAGGCCGCCACGGCACCCTTCTCCCGGGCGTCGCTCCGCTCGTACCGCAAAGCCGTCGGCGACGTGAGCGCCGACGAGATGACGCTGCTCTCGGAGCACGTGAATCGCATCGTGTTGTCCTCGATACTCCTCGCCGAGGGTGATTCGCTCCTGCGCGGCGGAGACCAGGCGCGCGGGAAGTTGCACTCGTGGTTCGACCCGACCGTCGAAAGCTACCAGACAATGGCTAGGAAGCGGCCTCGTCGAGTTTGACCGCGAGGACGACGCGACCGTCGATCCGCCCGAAGAGCCACGAGAAGAAGTCGACGGTGGTCATCTGCCAACCGTACTTCGCACGTAACGCTTGGTACGCCCGGTCCTCGTGCTCTCCCGCAGGAACGACCTCGCACGTCCCCGGAACCCAGTCCCGTGCACCGCCTCCCCGTGCATCGCACGCAGCCACCCGCACCTTCGGATTCTGACGCACGCGCTTCACCTTGTAGGACGAGCCTTCAGTGAAGATCACCATGGTGCCGTCGAGTGGCGCGGCCCACACGGGCGTCTTCACCCCGGTGCCGTCCCGCTTGAAGGTCTCCAGACTTACGTACGTCTCGTCAGCCAGCTCGGTCTTCGCCACGGTCCGACTCTACGGTACCGCCTGCGGAATCGCACCAGCCTCGAAACCCTGTGAAGCCCTGCCCACCCCGGGCTCGCTCCGAGGCGGACGCCTGGCTATAACCTGGGGCACCAACCACGAGGGGTCCTCATGTTGAATTTCGCCATGTGGGGCAAGGCGCTCACCGTCATGCCTCGTATCACCAAGGAAGATTGGGCCGGTCTCGACCTCGTCTCGAGGTGGCTCATCGCCACGCGCTCGGCCGTGATCGTGATGACCTTCACGTCGGCTGCCTTCGCGGGACTGCTCGCCGCAAAGGTCGGCCAGTTCGACGGCCTCTTGTTCGGCCTGTGCGCGCTGGGCCTCTGCCTGGCGCACGCGACGAACAACCTCGTGAACGACCTGACGGACTATTGGAAAGGCGTCGACGAAGGGAACTACTTCCGCACGCAGTACGGTCCGCAGACCGTACAAGACGGCTTCCTCTCTGTCCGTGGACTCATGACGTACGCGATCGTCACCGGCCTCGCGGCTCTCGCCGTCGGCGTGTACCTCGTCGTGCTCCGCGGTGAGGTCGTCTTGTGGCTGCTGGGCTCGGGCGCGTTCTTCGTTTTGTTCTACACCTGGCCGCTCAAGTACATCGGCCTGGGCGAGCCCGCGGTGCTCGCCGTGTGGGGACCGCTGATGGTCGGCGGCACATACTACGTGATTACGGGAGAGTGGAGCAACAACGTCGCCGTCGCGAGCATCGCCTACGCACTCGGCCCGACGGCGGTGCTGTTCGGCAAGCACATCGACAAACTCCCCGCCGACGCTGAGAAAGGCATTCACACGCTGCCCGTGATCCTGGGCGACCAGCTCTCGCGCTACGCCGTGATGGGAATGCTGTTCGCACAGCTCGGGGTCATCTCGTACCTCGTGTGGATCGGGTACTTCAGCGTCACGATGCTGCTGTGCTTCGGTGCGGCGCCGTCCCTCAAGCGCGTCTGGCAGATATACAAAGAGCCGCGCCCGGAAGCACCGCCGCCCGAGTTGCCCGCGGGCGTGTGGCCGCTTTGGTACGTCGCGATCACTTTTTGGTACAACCGCCGCCTCGGCATGCTGTTCCTGATCGGCCTCGCGGCCGACATCGTGATCTCGCGCGTTCTCTAGCTCTGCGGCGTCGCTCGCGCCGACTTATTGTTACTCTCGGTGACGATAGCTGAGCATATTGGCCCCATTTGCAGGGGTTTTTTCTAATTAGGGCGCAAGTCCGGCCGCGCGCAGAATCACGTTGAACACGTAGCTCTGCTCGGCGGTGCCGGTCAGCAAGTGCGCCATGGGGCCGCGGGCATAGCTCGGCACGTCCGCTCCGCCGTGGGTCTCCATCGAGAGAGGCACCTGGGCGGGCTGCTGAAAGTTCGTCGTCGTGGTGTCGAAGCCGGTGAGGTCGGGACGCGGCATGCCGCGCGCGGCACTCGGACCGTTCGCGTAACTGAGCGTGGTGTACGGCATGCCGTCGAGCGCCCGCGCTGGCACGGTCTCCGGTTGACCGGAGGCATCGTTTGACACGACCTTGCCGAGGATCGGATTTCCGCGCGTCGGGTAGCCGGCGATCGTCATCGTGTGCCCGTGGTCGGACGTGACGATGATGAGGGTGTCGTCGGGATCGGTTCGGTCCATCGCCAACTGAACGGCGGCGGCGAGTTCCACGGTTCCCATCAGAGCCCGATACGCGTTGTCGTAGTGGTGCGCGTGATCGATGCGTCCCGCCTCGACGAGCAGAACGTATCCGTCATCGTTCTTCGAGAGAGCGTCGAGTGCCGCAGAAGCCATCTCGGTGAGAGACGGCTCGCCCGCGCGGTCACGGTCCGATTCGAATGCCATGTGATCGGCTTCGAAGAGCCCGAGGACCTGCTCGTTTTTCTTTGGAACGAGACGGAGCAACTGCTCCCGATTCCAGAGGAAGTGACCATCGGGATGTGTCTGCTTCCACCGCGCGATTAGGTCGAGCTCATCGCTTCGAAGCCCGGACACTCCCTCGGGGCCCTCCGCGTCGTCGGGAAGGAAGTACCCGCGACCGCCGCCGAGCGCGATGCCTATCTTCGAACCGACTTCTCCGTCGACCAGTTGCCGCGCGAGATCGACGCAGCCGGCCTCGATCGCCTCAGACGGCATGTCGGCGTCCGATTCCCAGTTCCGCTCGGGCGTGTGGCCGAAGGCTGCCGCCGGGGTCGCATGCGTGAGCCGCGCCGTCGTGACCACACCGGTCGCCATACCCGCCTTCTGCGCAACTTCAAATAGGCTCGAAACCTCACGGCCCGCCGCCGAGGCACAATCGCCACGCGTGACGCCCTCGCTCAGACCGACGATACCCGCCTTCGTCTTGACCCCGGCGAGCAAGGCCGTGCCGGCCCCGGCAGAATCAGCGACCTGCTGATTCGTGTTGTAGGTCTTCAGCAGCGCGCGATGCGGGAGCCGCTCGAAGCTGAGCACGTTCTCTTCGCCGGGCTCACCGCGGAGCTGGCCCTCGTAGATTCGCGCCGCCGTAACCGTCGCGACGTCGAGTCCGTCGCCCACGAAGAGGATCACGTTCTTCGCCTGACCGACTATCCGCCGCGTGGCTTCGATCTCCGCCAGCGTCTTCTCACCGGAACGGAACCAGGGGTCGTTCTCTTGCGCGAGCGTCGGCTCCGCCCGACGACTACCGCCGGCGCAGCCGGTGACGAGAAGCGCGGCGCAAACGTAGAAGAGAAGACGAGACGACACGATGCCTCAACCCGCCGCCGGACACTGCGCTTCGCGCTGACGCCTCGTGCTGTGCACGGGATCGTCGTCGAAGCGCGGAATTACATTCTTTCCGAATGTTTCGATGGAATTCACCGCCTGCTCGCGGCTCATCGTGTTGTTCAGAACACCAAAGATGAGCTGATCGCATCCCACATCGAGATACTTCTGGGCGCCGTGAGCGCAGTCCTCCGGATCTCCGGCAACGAGGAGGCCGGAATCGATCTGCTCCTGGATCGTCTCCGGAGTGGGCTCGGGGATCAGAGCCGGCCACTTCGGGATGCCGTCGGGGTGCGGGAACGAGTCGAGCCAGCGAAACACGAGGCTCTGATAGTACGCGCTTCCGATGCTGCACGCGAGATCGCGCGCCTTCTTCCCGTCCTCGTCACAGATCAAACGACTCACGCAAGCCACGTTGTCGTTCACGTAGTCACCGACCGGATCACAGTCGCGGATCGCCTTCTTGTAGGTCTCTATGAGCGGCGCAATCTGTTCGGGCGGACCGAGCGTGAAGCACAGCGCACCCATCCCCAGCCGTCCCGCCTTCTCGAACGTAGAGGGGCTCCCACAGGCGATCCACAGCGGCGGATGCGGGCGGGTGTAAGGCTTCGGCAGCACGAGTCGGTCGGGCATCGAGAAGTGCTTGCCCTCGTAGGAGTACCGCTCGTCCTTCATCATCCGCAGAATCTCGACCAGAGCCTCATCGTGCATCGAACGAGTGGTGTCTCCGTCAGGGATCCCGAACCCCTGAAACTCGGTGCTCGACGAGCCTCGGCCGACACCGAACTCGAACCGCCCCTCGGTGAGATGATCCATCATTGCGACGCGCTCGGCGACGCGCGCCGGCGGATTCACCGGCGGCGTGATGTTCAGGATCCCGGTCGAGATGTGGATGTTCTTGGTCCGAGCTCCGATGAAGCCGCCGAAGACCTCACTCGCGGAAAGGTGGGAATACTCCTCGAGGAAGTGGTGCTCGGTCATCCACGCGTACTTGAAGCCCACGCGGTCGGCTGCTTCGGCCGTCGCCACCTCATCCATGATTCGCGCGTGCTCGAGAGCACGCTGCGCCTCGGCCTCGGGCTGAAGCGGGACGTGCGCCGAGTGAAAGGTACCGAATTCCATGAGGTAGTCGTGCCATGCCTTCGCGCGTTGCGAAAGCCGAGCGGCTGGATCCCGCGGTCAGCCCACCACGTCGGCCAGGCTCGTCCCCTGGAGCTTCCGGATGGAGCGGTAGAGGGGCATGACCAGCTTCTCGAGCACCCACGGATCGCGGGTCTGCTCAGCAAACGCCGGTCGCGCGGCGAGGGCGACGTGCCAACGCAGCAGATTCGCATGAACGCTGAGATCATACCCCGTGCGGCGCAGTCGGTTGGTCGTGATGAACCACGCGATGTCCAACACCGAAAGGCGATCCCCGATGAGCCACGCGGACGACGCGAGTCGAGCGTCCAGCATTTCGAACACCGCCCGATGGGCCGCGGCCGAGGCGCGCGCGGTCTCGTCGTCGATCCCGTCGCGGGCGTAGTCGCGCCACCACTTCACCTCGAGCGCTCGCTTCGGATTCATGGCGCCCTCTCGTTCGTAGCGCTCGAGAGTCTCCTCGGACTTGATCGCCACGCGCCGCGGGACCAGGAACCCCATCGTCAGGTTCCGCAGATGCACGTGCAGGCTGTCCTCGAGGTCCAGATTCTCCTTGGCCCACGCGCGCTCCTCGGCGTTCTGGGGGAAGAATGGCTCCGCCTCCGATGGGAAGTGACCATCGAGGTACTCCAGGATGTCGTTGCTCTCCACGTGGACGACCCCGTCGTGCACGAGCACCGGCACGACTCCGCGCGGATTGATGCCGAGGTACCAGGCGCTGACGTGCTCCTCGCGCATCAGATCGACCTGGTGGGATTCGTACGGGACCCCCTTCTCATGCAGCAGGACGCGGACCTTCTGCGAACAGGTCGAACTGCGGAAGTGGAGCAGGTGCAGCCCCTTCCAGGACTTCACTTCTACGGTCGCGACCTCATCGTCCGGGATGATCATGGAACGGCGCTCCTCTCAGGCGGGATCAGGCGGGGTCCACCCTTGTTCCCGATGGACCACTCATAGATGATGACTTCATCATGATCCAACCCGAAGGATTGCCGTCTCGTGAGGAACTGCTGAATCGCGCCGAAGCCCTGGTCCCGACCCTAAGAGGCCGCGCGCTCGAAACCGAGAAGCTCCGCCGACTTCCCGCGAGCACCCTCGAGGACCTGCGACGCACGGGACTCGTGAGCATCGTGCAGCCCGCGAGCGGCGGCGGGCTCGAACGCAGCTTGACGGACTTGCTCGAGGCGACGGCCACGGTGGCGCGCGGCTGCGGCTCTACGGGCTGGTGCTTCGGTGTAATGGCCGTTCACAACTGGCTCGTCGGACTCTTCCCCGAGGCGGCGCAGCGCGAGGTGTTCGAGAACCCGCGCCCGTCGTTCGCAGCCGTGTTCGCCCCCATGGGGAAATCGGATCCCGCCGAAGGCGGCGTGCGGCTCAGCGGACGCTGGTCGTTCGCAAGCGGGTGCGACAACGGAGATTGGGTCGCCGTCTGCGGAAAACTCACCGGTGAAGCGCCCGACCTCCTCATGCACCTGGTTCCGAAGAGCGACTTCACGATCGACGACACGTGGTTCGTCGCCGGCCTGCGCGGCACCGGCAGCAAGGATATCGTCATCGATGACGTCTTCGTCCCACAGCACCGGACGATGTCGCTGATCCAAGCGGCGATGGGCAACTGTCCGGGACACGCCGTGAACGACGGCCCGCTGTTCCGCGTCACCTTCACCGGCGCTCTCACCATCGCCCTTGCCGGCGCGGCACTCGGGATCGCCGAGGGAGCCATCGAGGCGTTTCAGGAGCAGCTGCAGAAGCGCGTCTTCGTTTTCACCGGGCAAAAGCAGAAGCAACAGCCGGCGTCGCAGCTGCGCCTCGCGGAAGCTGCGGCCGAGGTCGACGCGGCGCGCCTTCTGGTCATGGACGCCTGCAAACGAATGGACCGCGACGCCACCGACGGGGAGGTTCCGGACGAAGCCTCGCGAGTCCGATACCGGCGCAACGCCTCGTACGCCGTGCGACTCTGCACCCGCGCGGTCGACCGACTCTTTGAGGCGAGCGGCGGCGGCGGCCTGCGCGACGACGCGCCTCTCCAGCGTGCCTTCCGGGATCTGCACGCGGTCGGCGCACACGCGATCCTCGTGTGGGACACATCTGCCGAGATCGCGGGACGTCACATGGTCGGACTCGAGCTCGGCCCCGTGATGATCTGATGGGCCTCCCCGACGCGAAACCCACGCGCGGCAGCCGCCGAAAACAGCGGAACCGAGAGCGGCTGGTCACCGCAGCCGCCACCATCCTGTCGCGAAAGGGAGTCGATGCCGCCACGATCGCGGAGATCACCGAAGAAGCCGACCTCGGCTTCGGAACGTTCTACAACCACTTCGAGTCGAAGGAGGCGATCGTCGACGAGGTTCTGTCGAGCGGCTTGGAAGCGCTCGGGGCCGCGCTGGATCGTCTCACCCAGGGCATGGACGATCCCGCCCGCGTTCTCGCGACATGCTTCCGACACCTCCTGGCCACGCCCGACCGCGATCCGGTGTGGGCCTGGTTCATCCTCCGCATGCCCGACGCCAGTACGCGGCTGACGCAGCACTTCCAACATCGCGCGCTGCGCGACGTCGAGGAGGGCGTGCGCAGCGGCCGGTTCAAACGTGGTCACGCGGCGAGCTTGACCATTGCACTCTCCGGCCTGATTCTCGAAGGCATGCGGGCGAAGCTCTCCGGCACAGCGACCAACGAGATCGACCCGCATCTCACGTCGTACTCGCTCCGCCTGCTCGGGGTCAGCGAAGACGAAGCGCAGCAGCTCGCGCACGGACCGCTTCCTCCGATCGAGTAGCCTTTACGTAACCACGAGCGTGTGAGCGCAAAACTCTTGACCAACGGACTCCCGTTCAGAATCGCAGCGCTGATCGCGATCCTGGCGATGGCCCCGATCGCCTGGGCGCAGATGTCTCGAGGAGATGGCGACAGTCGGGTTCGAGCCCGGCCCGCTCGAGCGGGAGCTGCAGTCGTTCCTCCCGCTGTTCAAGAACCTCGCGGGAAAGTTCGCGGATCGGCTGCCGCTGCCCATCGACTTCGACTTCGCGTTTGTCGCCCAGTGAAACAAGCAGGTTTTCACGTCGAACCAGATTACTTTCCGCGATCGGACCTTCAACATTCCATCGTCGAACTTCAGCCTTTTGGACAACACCTGGACCTCCTATGTCGGCACCATCGATGCCTGGGTGCTCCCCTTCATGAACATCGACGGGCTCGTCGACATCACCTACGTCACGAGCGACATAAACATCTTCAACGAGAACATCGAGACTTTCGCCTTCGCGCTTCCGCGTTCGACATCGGGGGCGAAACCATCGGGATCAACTTCAAGGTGAAGGAGAAGAATCCGTGGAACACCGCTGTCGCTCTACGCGCGGTCCTTTTCCACCGGCTTGACGTTTCCGTCTCCGGCGCGTTCGGAGCCCGGACCGGCTAGGAGTCGACGATTCGCGCCGCGGTGTGCTCGTCGTAGTAGTCCAGCTTGTGCAGCGGCATCACTACGCTCGTGAGAACGTTCGTCGAGTGCGCGCCGATCCGCTTGTAGTAGCGCGTGCCGAGAACCACTGCCGTCGCGGCGCCCGCGTCGTACCCGCTCCGGGCGATCCGCACGATGAGTGCGTCGCAGCGCTGCCCCGTCGTCTTGCCCTGCTGGATGAGCTCCATCGCGCGCTCGCGGTCCGACTTCTGGAAGATGTCGAGTGTCGCGGAAAACGCGCCTTCTACTTCGACGCGGATCTCACGGAGCTCGGCGACGATGTCGTCGTCGGGCAGGAGCTCGGGGCGGAAGTCGTGAACCTCGGTCAGATTCTTCGCGTAGTCGCCGATACGCTCGACGTCCTTCACGAGACTCATGAGCAGAAGACAGTACGGCAGGTCGGCGCTATTGAGGCCAAGCGAGAGATGCTTGATGACCTGTTTGCGGATCCGCCGCTCGAGCTTGTTCACCTTCACGTCACGACGGTAGATCTCAGTCCGCTCTTCCGGCTTTCCGGCTTCGCCGAAGTAGAGCTCCCCGGCTGCAACCGTGAGCTGGCGAGACATCTCAAGCATCTGGGAGAAGTTGTCTCCCATCTCTTTCAACGGCTCGGTGGAACGCAACAGATCCAACATCTCGCGAAGCATATGAACGCCTCCAGGTCCTACCGTAGGTATTGATCGATTGCCGCGAGCACCGCGGGCAAGCCGTAGAATAGCACGACGACGTAGATCAAAGCCCAACGTCGAGAACGGACTGCCACATCGCCCAGCCAACGCGCTGCGCGGAGGGGAAGCTCCCGGACTCGCTCGATCGGGAAGATCAGCACGGTCGCTGTCAGATTGAACAGAAGGTGGACGAGCGCGATCGTGATGCCGGCACCCGCGTTAGCCCCGGTCGTCGCGAGAGCCGCGAGCAGCGCCGTCACGGTCGTCCCGATGTTGGCTCCGATCGTGATTGGGAAGGCCTGCGCGAGCGTCACCACACCTGCGCCGGCGAGCGGGACGAGAAGAGACGTGGTGATGGAACTCGACTGAACCATCACCGTCACGACGACTCCGACGAACATCGAGAGCAGCGCCGCCTTCTCGAGGCCCTTGGAGACCAGAGACTCGACGCGGCTCGAAGTGGCCGCGCGCATCACGCGAACGATCATGAACAATGCGACGAAGATCACCCCGACCGAGAGACTGATGAGAATCAAGGCCTGGGCCTGGGGTGATTCCACCAACTCGGCGACGAACTCCTTCACGGGCTTGAGGGTGGCTTTCAGCGCGCCCTTGATCGGGCTCTGGTACTTCACGCCGCCGATTCCCGTGACGAGCTGCTCGAGGTACTCGGCACTGCGTCGCAAGTACCCGGTCATCATCTCGAAGGGCAGCAAGATCGCGACGGCCATGAAGTTGAAGAAATCGTGACAGGTCGCCACCGAGAAGGCCCGCCGGAACTCGTCCGGTCGACCGGCATGCCCCAGCGAAACGATCGTGTTCGTAACCGTCGTGCCGATGTTCGCGCCCATGATCATCGGCACTGCGTTCGCGACGGGAAGCGGATTCTCCGGCGCCGCCACCAAGCCGACGATGAGCGCCGTCGAAACCGACGAACTCTGCACCAGAGTGGTCGCAAGAAGCCCGACGACCAACCCCATGAATGGATTGTCCGTCGCGTTGAAGAAGACGTCGAGCAGCCCTTTGCCGAGAGACTTGAAGCCGTCTCCCAATCCGTTCACGCCGAGCAGGAAGAGGAACAAAAGCGCAACAACCGTCACGAACCGAACGAATGGACTCTCGGCAAAAGACGGAGGAATCACCGGGGGACGCGCCGGAGGTGTCGAATCAGCCATGGAGTGCCCAGGGACGAGACGCCTGAACAGCTCCTCGATCCGTCGGCTGACTGCGCAGAACGAGCATGCCGCGCGTAGTACCCTGCCCGCCGACGCAGTCAACCCTTGCCCCC
>JAQWRY010000004.1 GCA_029243485.1 Candidatus Binatia bacterium
CTCCATTGGGGCGACCAGTGGAGCGACGGGCCTCTTCGAGCACGCAAGTGATCGCCTTGCCGCGCGTCGGTGGCCTCCAGCATCGGTACGCGTGGGCGGAGGCGGCGTGATCGTGTCGCGGACGGGTTCTGAGAACGCACAGGCGCACCGCGATCCTGACGCGCCGAGAACAGATCAAGAACAAGACAATGGCTCGTCGCAAACGGCAGAATCTACGAGCTGCATAGGCGAGCAAACGTGCCGGAAGTGTCTCTTATTTCAAACCCTCAGTTGGTCCAACTTTCGCTGAACCCGAACAGGCCGCTCATATCCGCTACCGCCGCGAGTCCGTTCTCCTTCACCCCGATCACGTAGTCCAACATGCCCGGCATGTACGCGACGCCCGCCGGCGAGGGTCGGAGTGCCGGCCGCGCCAGGTTCTTGAACACGCCGCCGAAGCCCGCCCAGGTCTCCACCAGAAAGCTCATCAGGTTCGCCCCGGCACTCTCGACCAGGTGGATGAGCGGAAGCTTCTGACGAAGCGCGATGTCCTGAAGGCTCAACGCCGTCGGCAGCGAGCTGTGCGTCACGGAGCCCGCCCGAATGCCGCTGTCCTTGGCCCAGACCATACAGCGCGCCCCGCGCACGAAGCCGATCCCACAAATGCTGTTCGCCCCGGGGCACGCTGGGCTCGGGGTCGGTCTCCTCCACGAGGTAGTTCGCCAGCGTATGCAGGCGGAGAAACGGCATCCCGGATCGAGCAGTCGCGCGATGCGCTCGTGCGGCGGAATCTGGCCGCGTTTCTCGAACGTCGCCCGACGCTTGCCCGACGCGGTAACGGCCCGGGCCTCAAGGGCGCGCAACTCGTCGATCACTGACAGCATGTCGGCACGATTGCGCTGGAACGCGTCCGAAGAGGGAACGACGCTCGATTGAAAGACGGACACTGAATCGCCTCCGGCGTTGACCGCCCTGGTGCTTCGGGCCCGGGAGTGGAAGCTGCCCGTCCGCGGCGGCACCACGCGGCAGCGATGGCCAGGCACTCGGCGGCGAACCGCCAGAGGGAGCGGGCCCGCGACCGACAATGCGCTCGTCGCAACCGTTCACGGCCTCGAAGGACCGATGGGGACCCGTGGGGCCTACCCCTCGATACGGACCGTGTGCCCGCTGCCGCGGAGCCTCTCGGCGGCTTGGTCGACGAGGTTCGGGCCGTCCACCAGGTAGGCGTCGTAGAACGCGATCATCATGTCGGCCGCCTCGCTGAGCAACGGGTCGGGCTCGTCGGCGAAGCGTTCGATCATGTTGATGTGGTTCCCGCCGACCATCTCGACGAGGATCTTCCGTCCGGCCAGAGCGGCGTGGAACGCGCGCGATTCTGCGACCGGGACAGGGAAATCGGCCTGTCCCTGAAACGTCATCGTGGCGGGCCCGGAAGCCGTGAAGGGTTCGCCGAACAGCGCCTCTACTGCGAACGCTACCGGTTCCATGTACACGGTCGCGGCGATGCGGGCGTCACTGCAACAGGCAGTGCGCGATGCGGCGATCACGGTGGCGCCCCCCAGGGAATGACCCATCGCGCCGACGTTCTCCGAGTCGATTCGCTCATACAGGGAGTCCGCGGGATCCCGGGTCGCGTCGAGGAGTGCGTCGAGAACGAAGGAGAGGTCAGCCGGCTGCTGCGCCGCATCACCGATGGCGTTGGTAAAGCCACCGGGCGCCTCTTGATTGGTGAGCGGGAAGGAGACGGCCGCGACGATGTAGCCCGCCGCCGCAAGGCGTTGGCCGATCGCGTCGAACCTCTCGGTGTGGCCACCGAAACCGTGCGCCAATAGAATCAGTGCGCAGCCACGCCCACGACACGCCGGTTGCGCCAAGGCGCGCTCGGCGTACCAGAGACGCGTTTCCAGGCGACGCTCCGGGCTCCCGGAGAACTCCCCATTGGCAGTCGTCGGTCGAGAGACATCGACCAGCGTGCGTAGCTCCTCGCGGACGTCTTCGAGAGCAATCTCCGTCGGGGCGCCCTGGGTGGCGTCATCCCCGCACGAGACCACGAACAGGGCTGTGACGAGAAGGGCGGCGGACAGAAACCTCGAAGCAAGCATGATGGAGTACTGAACAAGAACCTTCGCGGGAGTAAAGACGCAAGTGCAATGCGCTGGAACCGCCGGCCAAGAGCCTCACGCCGCGCTCCAGCCCAGCAAGAGCCCCGCGCACGCGAAGTTGAGCGGCGTCATGATCGCGTCGACGACGAAGATGGCCAGACCCAAGGAGAGGCAGGATGACCCTTCGACTGTCCGCCTCTTGTCCGTGAACTCCAACCTGCTCGGTCCTAAATGAACCTACTAAGCCGAACGACTCGGTCCGTATTTCTTGGACTGCGTGGACTGCTGTGGGTTCCTGTGGGCGGTGCCAACGCATTCGTAATCAGTAGGTCGCCGGTTCAATTCCGGCGGGTGGCTCTTTGGAAGTCTAGTGTTGTCAACAACTTCCGGGACCGGACCAAGGCGGCGATCAACGTCCTGACCACTCTTGTGTGCCAGGGGTGTGCCAACTTTCTGAAACGTCGTCCACACCCCGTGAATCATCGTGGTCGAGCGATGCGCACGGTAGGATTCAGCGGCCCGCGACGGCGTTCCGAAACCTTCGGTGGGCCGCGCTCATCGCCGTCATCGACGATGGGCGGCCGACTCCCGCTGCGAGGTCGGAACTCTCTGCACCGCAGGACGACTCAGCGGCACTCCAGCCGCCTCGGGATCACCCGGACCCACTCGGCCAACGCGGCTTCCCGAGAAGCAATCAGCCACGGGTGATGGGTCCCGCCCCTCCTGCTTTCGCCCAGCTTTGCTGCCTCGCCTTCGCCCGCGAGGCCGACGAAGTCTGCCTCGCCCCTACGACGACACCGCGTCGCGGAACGCGCTCGGCGACTTCCCCACGACCCGCTTGAACGCCGCCGAGAACGAGAACGCGCTGGCGTAGCCCACCTGATCCGCGATGACCTGAATCGAGTGGCGGCTGTCCGCGAGAAGTCGCTTCGCCTCTGCCATCCGGATGTTCTCGACGATCTGACCGGGCCCGACGCCGTGGTGGCGTCGAACGAGGCGGTGCAACGTGGCCCGCGAGACGCCCATGGCCTCGGCGATATCTTGGGTGCCCCACGCCTCGTGTGGATGCTCACGCACTCGACTCCACAAGCTGACGAGGGCAACGGTGTCATCCGTCGGCCGGGGGCCCTCCGCCTGGAGCATCGTCTCGAGCTGGTTTCGGAGAATCGTCGCGTGAAGCTGAAACGAGTCTGGGCCATTCGAGGATCGGGCCGCGACATCGCTTCCGAAGCCCATCCGATCCTCGTAGCGCGACAGCAGGTAGTCCTCGGGCTTCGGTCCCTCGCCACAAGACGCCTTCGTATGCGAGTCGACACCCGTTCGGGCCGAATCCTCCGCCAGCATCCCTTCCATCGGTGCACGCAGCCGCGTGAGCCATGGGTCCGAAAAGGCCCGGACGCCGTCGTCGCGAAGGTGGTGCCAGCGTGAGAGGTCCGCGACCCGAACCATGAGCAGCCGCCACCGCGCGGCGCGCGTGAAGTAGCGGCGTGGGAGGCCCGCGGGAGAGAGCACGAGGGTGCCGGGGGACAGAACTCGATTCTTGCCCGCGACTTCCAAGGTTCCCGAGCCTGCGATGGAACCCAGGACGAGATGCGTATCGGCCCGAGTACCGGGCCAGTCGAAGCCCCGACGGACCTCGCTGATTCCAGCCAGCCAGACGCCGAGGTTTCGGAGGACGAGAGCCCGCGGATCACCGAGAGGGAGGAGCCAGTCTCGGCTGCCGGGGGGCACCCGAACCCCGCCGGGAGCCACGCCTGGATTCGCCATGGCGGGGATCATGACACAAATTCGTATTGGATCGCGACAACCGAGCATTCACTGCCGGACACATCGCCTGCCATATTGAGACCTGGTCCCGATCCATGGTCCGTCTAGCCGAGCTACCCGACGTCGAACGCGAGCACCTGCTCGGGAAGGCGTGCGAGCCCTTCGACTCGAAGCCGTGGGCCGATGGCCCTCCCCTCGCCGAGCGTCGCGTCGCTCTGGTGACGACCGCCGGGCTGCATCGCGCGAGCGACCGGGCCTTCTCGATGGTCGACCTGAGCTACCGCGTGATCCCGGGCGACATCCGCGCGGACGAGCTCACGATGACGCACTCGTCGGTGCACTTCGACCGCTCCGGCTTCCGCGAGGACGTGAACCTGGTCTTTCCGATCGACCGGCTACGCGAGCTCGAGCAGGAGGGCGTGATTGGATCGGTCGCGGAGTTCCACTACTCGCTCATGGGCGCCGGCTGGCTTCCGCAGCAGATCGAGCCGACGGTCGCGGAGCTCGCACGGCTTCTTCGAACGGATGAGGTAGACGCCGTCTGCCTCATCCCCGTTTGACCGAACTGCACCCGCGCCGTCGGCGCGGCCAGTCACTACCTGGAGTCCGCGGGCGTACCGACCACGGGCATCAGCCTCGTCCGGGAGCACACGGCGCAGATGCAGCTGCCGCGTTTTCTGTGGGTTCCCTTCGAGCTGGGTCGCCCCTTCGGCGCGCCGAACGAGCCCGAGTTCCAGAGGCGCGTGCTGCGCGCGACGCTCGAGCTGCTGAAACGGACCGACGGCCCGGTCGTTCTCGAAGACTTCGACGGAGACGCGCCGGAGGCCCACGCGGACAGCGACGAAGACACCGCCTGGGCGTGTCCGATCACGTTCCACGCGCCGCCGGAAGAACAGCCTGAGCTCGTGTCCGCGACGCTCGACGAGATGGCGCGGCTCGAGCCGTGGTACGAGGTCCACGTCGACGCTCGCGGGGGCAATGCCCCGACGGTGAGTGATCTCGCGCGACGGGACATCGTGGCGCGGCTCGGCGAGCTCGCCGACGGCGTCCAGGAGCCGGACCGCGAATCCAATCTCGCACTCGCGGACTGGATTCGGCTCGGCTGCGACGACCTTCGCAACTGGTATCTGGACGCGGCCCAGGGCCAGCCGGGACGCGCGTCGGCGAGCGAGCTGCGCAACTGGTTCTGGCGGCAGACCGCGGCCGCGCGCCTCATCGCGTCGGCGGCACGAGTCCTGGCAGATCACCCTGACCCGTTCGTGAAGATGCTCGCGCTTCGCGCGATGGTCCCGCGCGAGTACCTCGCGGAGCTCGCTCCGGAGATCGGCGCGCATTCCTGGAGGGAGAAATGAACACATCAACCACCACTGAAGAGATCGTGCGCTCGCCGGTCACCGGGCCCGGCGCATGGCGGGGCGAAGACCTCGCCCGTGGAACCGAGTGGCTCGTTCCCCTGACCGACGATCACCGGCGCGAGCTGTCCGACGTCGTCGCCAAGGCGCGGGCGGACGGCAGCGGTCTCGCGGACATCGAGAGGGACACGTTCCCGCTGCCGGCGTGCACGCCGCTGATCCGCGACATCGAGCGCCAGATAGAGGACGGCCCCGGCCTGGTGGTGCTGCGCGGCCTCGATCTCGACGGCGTGTCGGCCGAGGATGCCGGCCTCATGTTCTTCGTCCTCGGGCGCGCCATGGGGCGACCCATCCGACAGAACGCCCAGGGGCACCTCCTCGGGCACATTCGCGATACCGGTCGGAACATCTTCCAGGACCCAAGCGTTCGCGGATACCAGACGAAGATCGCCCTTCCCTTTCATACCGACACTTCGACGGACCTTCTCGGCCTGCTCTGCTTTCAGAAGGCGAAGTCCGGCGGCATGAGCTTCCTCGCTCCGCTTCTCACGATCTACAACGAGCTCCTGCGCACGGCGCCCGAGCTGATCGACACGCTGTACGAGCCCTTCAACTACGATTGCCGCGACGAAGAGCATCCCGACGGCAAGCCGTTCTACACACGGGCAGCCGCGAGCGTTAGCGAGGGAAAGCTCTCGATGCGACACAACACCGGCTACGCCAGGAGCGCCGAGCGACACGAGAGCTGCCCACGGCTCAACGACGAGCAGCTCCGCGTCATGCAACGAATCGACGAACTCTCGTTCGATCAGGAGATCCACTTCGCGCTACAGCTCGAAGAGGGCGACATGCTCTTCGTGAACAACTACCAGGTCATGCACGCGCGTAGCGAGTTCGAAGACCACGACGAGCCCGAGATGCGGCGGCACCTGATGCGCCTCTGGCTTCACCTTTATGACGGCCGGCCGCTCGCACCCGCATTCGACAACCGAGGCGGCATCGTCACTACCGACGCGAACGCGAATGACGGGCTCGGCGTATGAACGGCGCAGTACACGCGCTGACGGCTGCGCGCGACGCGGGGATCGAGGTCTGCTTCGCGAATCCGGGGACGACCGAGATGGAGTTCGTCTCCGGACTCGACGAGGTGCGGAGCATACGGTCGGTGCTCTGCTTGTTCGAAGGCGTGGCTACCGGCGCCGCCGACGGCTACGGCCGGATCGCAGAGAAGCCCGCCCTCACTCTTCTTCATCTCGGTCCCGGGTTCGCAAACGGGATCGCCAACCTGCACAACGCGCGCCGCGCCCGCAGCCCCGTCGTGAACGTGATCGGCGATCACGCGAGCTGGCACCTTCCCGCGGACGCGCCGCTCACGTCCGACATCGAAGCGCTCGCATCTCCCGTGTCCCAGTTCGTACGCCGAGTGCGGGGAGTCGACTTCATCGCCGAGGACATGGTCGCCGCGATCGCGGGGGCGATGGGGCCCCCTCCGGGCGTCGCCACTCTCATCGTTCCTCAGGATGCGGCCTGGGAGGCGCCGGGGACATCGACGGAGCCTAGGTCGCCGATCTCGGAAGAACCGGAGATCTCCGCGGGTGCGATCGAGAGAACGGCGACTCTCCTTCGCGAGGAGCCCGATCGGACCGGCTTGCTCGTGGGCGGCTCGCTGGGTCCGGCGAGCCTGGAGGCGGCTGCAGCGATCCGCGCCGCCACGAACTGTCGGGTCTGGTGCGACACGTTTTCCACGCGCATCGCGCAGGGCGGAGGGCTTCCGAGCTTCGACGCGGTTCCGTACTTTCCGGAGCAGGCCGTCGAGGCCTTCGCCGGGCTGTCCACCCTGGCGATCGCGGGCACCCGGCCGCCCGTCGCCTTCTTTGGCTATCCGGGCGGGCAGAGCGACCTGCTTCCCGACACCTGTGCGCGCATCCCGCTCTCGGGTCTCCAGGCAGATCCGGGGCCGAGCCTGGCGGCTCTGGCCGCCGCACTCGACGCGCCCCCCATGAAGCCGCGATCCAGCGCGTCCATCCCGGATGTTCCCGACGGACCGCTCGACGTCATGACGCTGGGCGCCGTGATCGCCGCGCACCAACCCGAGGGCGCGATCGTCGTGAACGAGTCAGCGACCTCCGGCATGGGATGGGCCGCACACGCCCCGAACGCACCGCGCCACGACGTGCTGAACCTGACCGGAGGTGCCATCGGACAAGGCCTGCCGAATGCACTCGGTGCCGCACTGGCCGCGCCCGATCGGCGCGTCCTTGCCATCCAGGCCGACGGGTCGGGCATGTACACCCTACAATCCTTGTGGACGATGGCGCGCGAGAACCTCGACGTGACCGTGATCGTGTGCGCGAACCGGGCGTACCGAATCCTCCAGTTCGAGCTCGCACGAGCGGGCAACGTCGAGCCCGGGCCGGCCGCCAGAGCGCTTACGGACCTTTCACACCCGGAGCTAGACTGGGTACACCTCGCCCGCGGAATGGCTGTTCCGGCTTGCCGCGCCAACACGACGAGCGAGCTCTCGAGTCTGCTGCGCCATCGCTTCGAGGAGTCGGGCCCCTTGTTGGTCGAGGCGGTCGTATCGTGAATCCGATGAACGGGTCGGTAGGAGGGAGGCGCGCGGCCGTTCTAGCCGCGATCGTCTTGGGCACGGGGCTGTTGTTCGTCGCAGGCTCGGACCTTCGCCACCGGGTGGGGGTCGACTTCTCCCTCGAGGGGCTCGAGAGCCTGCGTGCGTGGATCCTCGAACTGGGGTGGCGGGGTCCGCTCGCCTTCACACTGCTCGTCACCTTCCGGGGCTTTCTTCTGATCCCGTCTCACATCCCGCTGATTCTGGGCGGGGTCGTGTTCGGCGCCTTGGGTGGCACGTCGTGGGGAGCGCTCGGCCTGATCGCCTCCGCGTTGCTCCAGTTCGGCGCCGCGCGGGTCCTCGGTGACGACTGGGTCCAGCCGCGCCTGGGCGCGGACGGCCGAGCCATCGAAGAGCGCATCCGACGATTCGGCCCCGGGCCGGTGTGGCTCGTCACGGCCCACCCTTTGGGTCCACAGACCCCGGTCAATCTCTGCGCGGGCCTCGTTGCAATGGATGTCTGGAGGTTCGCGCTGGCGGTGGCGCTCGCCGCGCCATTGCGTGCCGGCATGTATGCCACACTCGGCACCTCGGCTGTGCATTGGGAAGCATCCACCTCGATCGGCCTCGCGCTTGCCTTTGGCGTTCTCGTGCTTCTCCCCCTGGCAAGCCCTTCCGTTCGACGCCGCCTGGTCGGCTCCCGCGGAGTCGTCCCGAATCCGCAGAGGACGAACGGATGATGCGCGCTCTTCGCTGGCTCCTCGGCGCGATTCTCCTCCTCGTCACGTTCCTCCTGGGCTTCGTCCTCTGGATTGCGCAGCCCTGGGCGGAGCATCGGGGCATGCGCACGTGGCCCGTAGGTTCGTCGATCCAGCTCTTCGGTGGGGACGAGAACCGCGAGGGTCTGGCCGAGGTCTTCCGAAGCTGGGACGAGAGCCCTCCCTTCAGCCGCCTCGTCGCGGCGCCGGAGCCGCACAGGTTCCCCCGCGACCTCCGCCCACTCGACGTGCGGTACGAGCTGGAGGGCGAGACGTACACCCTGGAGCAGTACCTCGAGGCGGCCCGCGTGCAGGGGCTCCTGGTGATGAAGGACGGCGAGGTCGTCTTCGAAACCTACCCGCAGCAGACCGGGCCGGAGGATAGATATCACCTGTGGTCCGCATCGAAGAGCTTCACCGGGACCCTCATCGGGATGGCGCTTTACGAGGGTCGCATCGAGAGCCTGGACGACCGGATCGACAAGTACGCGCCGCAGTTCGTCGGGACCGCCTATGGCGAAGCCTCCATACGCGACGTGATGCGCATGTCGTCGGGCGTCGACTTCTTCCACCACTGTTCGGGTTCAGAGACGGTTGGACCAAATAGGTCGATGAAATAAGAGACACTCCCGGCCCAAACGGAAGGAGAATCCGATGGGAAAGGGACAAAGCGCG
>JAQWRY010000005.1 GCA_029243485.1 Candidatus Binatia bacterium
CAGCCGGCGCTGCGACCGCCACCAACCTCGGGCTACTTCTGCATCGAGAACAACCACGAAACCACGGCCGTCTGGGACGCCGCCACCGGGCACGCCTGGCACATCTCCTCGGACCACCAGCCGCGCTCCCTGGACGACCACCACGAGCATCTGCAGCACCTGAACGGCACCCACGTCGACCCGGAGGACACCGAGCACACCCCGCTCGTGGACGGCGGTGACCTGGAGCTACCAACCCTCCATCCGCTGAAGCATCTGGCCGGCGACTGCGCGGCGCTCTTCAGCGAGGTCGGTGGCGACGGCGGCACACCGAGCAGCGCACAGGAGTGCCTGCATACGCCCTGCACCGAGCTGTGGCCCGACCCGGCGTCGACCGACAATTGCGCGTGGTCGGCGACGCGGGACGCCACCCAGCCCGAAACGCACGCATACACAGTATGCCTCACCGACACGGGTCCACTGGGCAAGCCCGCCGTCGGTCGCGACAACCTGAATGAACCCCTGACCGCCCCTGTCTTTCCTTTGACGCTCTGCCCCGGTGTCCCGGTTTCATCGATGATAGTCTGCAATTACGGATCACGGGTGCGGAGCGCCCGGGAATTTTCGACAGTGATTAGACTTGCCGAAACAGTGCCAGTGGGCGACTTGCTTGACTGACGAGTCGCATCTCGCCTGTCCCGCCTGGGGCAAAAAGGGCCTTGATGTCGGCTACCGTCTGGCCAAATTCTGAGAGTTTCTCCATGGAATTTCTGAATCAACATTGCGGGTTGACGTTACGCGAAGGATTGGACGAATTGTATCGCCACAATCCTGAGGTTGGGGCCGTGTCCAGGGTGAAGGGCAAGATTTTTGCAGACCATGACCTGACACACGTCATCTTCGGTTGCGACACCTCTATTGTTGGCGAAATCCTACTGAAGCCCTGGATTCTATTTGGGTGCAATATCAGCATGGCCGAGTTGAAGGAGTACGCTGCTGACCCCGAAGTGCAGAAGTTGAATCGAGAGGGAGAAGCACTGTTGGGGGGTAGGTTTATGAGCGCCCTCAAGATCGTCTTTTGCTACACTCCCCAATTCTTCTGGATCTGGTTCACGCGCGTACGCAAGATGAGCCGCAAGTGGCCCCACTCCACACTCACCGACGAGATGATGGACACCAGGATCTGCGATCTACGCGCGGAGTTCAACATCTCGGTCCTGAACTAGCCCGCGATCACCGGCGACAACAAAGAGGTCTGCAGTTTCCGCTGAGCGGATCCAGTTCTATCGGCTGCTGCGCGAACGCTTCAATCTGCCCGTAAGAGCCACCCGCCGGAATTGAACCGGCGACCTACTGATTACGAATCAGACGACTGTTCGGGTTCAGCTGAAGTTGGACCCGAACACCGCGCTCCTCGAGTGTGCTCCATCCCGTGGCGACCGAGGGAGGTCGCCAGCTCTCCCGACACGTAGCAGGGGCCGTTGTCGCTCAGGAGTCGAGGCCGATGCACGACCACCACCTCGTCCACTCCCGCTTTCGCTCGCGCAAGGTCCAGTGTCTCGGTCACGTCCGACGCCTTCATCGTCGTACCCAGCGTCCACGCCAGGATGTAGCGCGAATAATCGTCGAGCACGGTCGAGAGGTAGTACCAGCCCCAACTCACCACACGCAGGTACGTGAAGTCCGTCTGCCAAAGTTCGTTGGGCCGCTTCGTCGGATGCTGGAAGCGATCGGCGGCCTCGACCATCGAAGAGATCGGGTTCCCGGTCGTTATGCATCAGGGCACCGGCCACGACATGCTCTTCTACCGAGGGCGCGGAGCGAGCGTGGCGAACTTGCTCGCGACGCAGTCGATGGCACCCCGGATCGCCGGGGGCCTTTGCTGGACTTGGAACGGCCCCTGGTGTTTTCTGAAGGCGAAGGGCTGATGTGACGAACCCAGCCGCCAGATGCTGATGGCCTCTCCATCACAAAACATCGTATTCTACGGAGACTTGAACTGTCCCTTCTGCTTCGCCGAGTACGAACGCCTCGTCCGTCTGGGCCACGCCGAGACAGTCGAGTGGCGGGGAGTCGAGCACGCACCGCGCTTGCCACTGAGCTGGGAGGAGTCCACCGACGCGGACCTCGCCGAGCTCGACGAGGAGGTGCGACGGGTGCAGGTGAGCGCACCGGAAATTCTCATCCGTAACCCGCGTGGAAGACCCAACTCGCGTCTGGCCATCGCCACGCTCGCCGCGATCGAGCGAGTCAACTCGACTGCCGCTCTCGCCGCTCGCGTAGGACTCTACCGCGCCCTCTGGCAGGAGGGTCGTGACATCTCCAGGCCCGAGGTGATTCGCGAGATATGCGAGGCGGTCGGCCTACCCGGGGTCGATGCGGCCGGCGAAGGACGCCGGCGAGCCAAAGTCTGGACGATCGAGTGGACACACGGTCCTTTCGATCGCCGGATTCCCGTACTCACCGGAGAAACGCAAGAGCGCCTACTGGGACTGGCCGGTCCGGAGCAACTAGCCCGCTTTCTCGAAACCCCCTTCGATCGGCTCTCCTACCAGGATGCCTGCCGCGAAGAGCTTCTGCATGCCAACCGCAAGAAGGGGTGACTGCGACGTGGGCGAATCGCCACGGATCGGTCGTGCCCGGAGCGACGCGGATCAAATCGAGCGCGAGAGCTTGCTGCGCGATGCAGGCGATATCGCTTGCCTACGCGACCCCGAGGCCGTCCTGAGCCTTCTCGGCCGTCTGCTAATCCAACACGTTCCCGGCGACGTCTTCGCCGCCTTCGTACCCGACCTCGTCGCGAACGAAGTCCGAGTCGCGGGTCAGAGCGGTCCCCAAGACCGGAAACACCCGCTTTGTGAACCCACGCGTCTGAGCGAAGCCCGGCAACTCCTCGCAAAAACGATCGCAGGCCGACGATACCTCGCGGCCAGCACGAGGAACTCATCGCCACTGGGTCGGGTTCTTTTCTCCTTCGGAGTCGGATGCGGCCTTCTCCTCGAACTTCGATCCGGAGAGGGAAGCAATGGATGGCCGCTCATTGCTCGAGAGTCTCCCACCACTCCGTTCGACGCACCCAGTACCAACCGCGCGCTCGGGCTGGTGCGCCTGGCCGTCGCCGCTCTCGACAACTCGCGCCGGGTACACCAGCTGAGGGAGAAAGCCGACACTGCCTCGAGTTTCGTCGCCAACCTCTCGCACGAGTTGCGCACTCCTCTACATGTGATCATGGGCTACGCGGAGATGCTGAACGACGGAGAGTTAGGTCCGCACACCCAGGCGCAGCACGACCTCACGCAACGAATCGGCGCCAGCGCGCGAGAGCAGCTCGAACTAGTCAACACCGCGTTGGAGATCAGCCGATACGAGCGAATGGCCGAGATTCCCGTCGCGCAGATGGTGACGGTCGACCTGCCGAAATTCCTCGCCGAATTGGAGGCGGAACTCACTCTGGGCCGGTCCAAGAAGGGAGTTCGCGTCCGCTGGACGAATTCGGTCGACACCCCGGTGCGGACCGAGCCCGTCAAGCTTAAAATGATCCTCAAGAACCTGGTCGACAACGCGATCAAGTTCACCCACGAGGGTACGGTGGATATCGTCGTTCGGCAGGACGACGCCGACTTCGTCTTCGAGGTTCGCGACACCGGAGTGGGCATTGCCGCTGCTTCCCAAGAGTCGATCTTCAGTGCTTTCTACCAGATCGACCCCGGGCAAGGAGCAGCCGGAGGGGTGGGTCTGGGACTCTACCTGGTGCGCAAGCTCGCACAGGCACTGCGCGGAGAGATCAAGGTCGAGAGCCAGCCAGGCAGAGGCTCGACCTTCCAGGTGCGCCTGCCCCGAGGCTGACGCCCGAGTTCCTCCCCCCGCCGACCCGAGCGCCACCCGATTGTGTGTCTAGGCAGTGCGTGCACCACAACGAGAAGATGGCCTTTTGCAGCCTCAGCGAGAGACAGCTTGAGCCGAAAAGCCGGCGCGCTATCTGCCACTTTGATAAAGACGTTCAGCATCTCCCGGCGGCGGGCCCTCGGACTGACAGTAGCCGCGTTGCTTTCGCTGTGGACGGTCGGTGCCCTGCACGTGTAACCTCCTAGAGCATGGGGTCAAGGCGCCCGGCCGGGCGCTCGCGCCGTTACGACCAGGGTCACCGCTTCGCGACCCCGGCCTGTCTCGTGCGCGATGCGTGCCTCCGCGAAGAACGGCAGACCCGCAGGTGGGTCGATGAGCGTCTCCCAAAGGACGGCCCCGCACGGATCACCTGTTGAAGTCTCCCTCAAGTCCCGTCCATGAGGCAGAACGAGCCGCACGCCAACGTCCGATAAGGAGCCGTTATGTCGCCTTGGGGCCAAAAAGGGGCTTCATGTCGGCTATCCGCTGCCGCGCGGCCCGCCGGCAGCAGGCACATCGGACACACTAGACCTGAAAAATTTCACAGGACTTTCTTGTCATTCGGATCTTGTCACGGGAACGGACTCCAGATATTCCTAGAAGCGATGAAGGCTTCTACCGACGGTGCGGCTGGCTCGACGGAGCGAGCAACGAGCAACGGTTGGACATTCTTCTCGAACTACGGCCACATCTTGCTCGCGCTGGCGCAGGACCCCGCAGCGCGCCTGCGTGACCTTGCGGAACGCGTTGGGATCACCGAACGCGCGGTCCACCGCCTGCTCTCCGAGATGGAGAGCGCGGGTGTCATCACGCGGCACCGCGAAGGGCGTCGTAACTCCTACTCCATCCGTCGAGGCGGGAAACTGCGCCATCCCATCGAACACCACCGAACCGTAGGCGACCTGATCGACCTGATCGCTCCGCCGCTCCGTCGTGGCGCAAAGAGAGCCGCCGGTAGCGCGCCGAGTCCGCGCCCCTAGAGCCGCCTCGCTTACCCCACTACTTCCTCGGCCCCGGCGGTTCGGCCCGCCAAACCCGCCGGAGCCTGGAGACGTCTATAAAGTGAAAGAGTTCTTTCGTCACATCCGTCATGACGCGCCCGCCAGCGTCGTCGTCTTCTTCGTTGCGGTCCCACTCTGCCTCGGGATCGCACTTGCCAGCGGTGCCCCACTCTTCTCCGGGCTCATCGCTGGAATCGTCGGCGGCATCGTGGTGGGGAGTCTCAGTGGGTCCCCCCTAGGAGTCTCGGGCCCAGCTGCGGGCCTGGCAGTCATCGTATTCGGTGCCGTGGAAACTCTGGGCTTCCCTGCGTTCCTCGTCGCCGTCGTACTCGGTGGAGCGATGCAGATCGCCCTCGGCGCATTACGGGCCGGTGTGATCGCCTACTTCTTCCCCTCCTCGGTCATCAAGGGAATGCTAGCGGGGATCGGCGTGATCATCGTCCTGAAGCAGATTCCCCACGCCTTCGGTCACGACAGCGATCCGGAAGGCGATTTTGGCTTCGTGCAGCCCGACGGTCAGACGACGCTCTCCACGCTCAGCGCCACCTTTGGAGACTTCGAGCCGAGCGCGATACTCGTTTCGATAACCGCGCTCCTGATCCTGCTCCTGTGGGAGACCGACTGGACGCGACGAACCCCGGTTCTCAAGACCCTCCCTGGCCCGCTGGTCGCCGTGGCCTTCGGCATCTGCTTCCAGTCGCTCGCGTCCATCTTTGCGCCGCAGTTCGCACTCGAATCCAGCCATCTCGTGGCCGTCCCTGTGGCCACCGGATGGTCCGACCTCTCGGGGCTGCTCGTCTTTCCGGACTGGACGCAACTCAGCAACCCGGCCATCTACATCACCGCCGCGACCATCGCGATCGTCGCCAGTCTCGAGACGCTGCTTTGCGTCGACGCCACCGACAAGCTCGACAAACAGCGAAGGATCACTCCGGCAAATCGCGAGTTGGTGGCGCAGGGATGCGGGAACATGCTCTCCGGCCTGATCGGCGGGCTCCCCATCACGCAGGTCATCGTTCGCAGCTCCGCCAACATCCAGTCGGGCGGACGCACGAAGCTCTCGGCGATCCTCCATGGCGTGCTCTTGTTGATCGCGGTCGTGGCACTGCCAAAGATCCTGAACCTGGTTCCATTGGCCGTGCTCGCGAGCATCCTGTTCGTCGTAGGCTACAAGCTGGCCAAGCCAGCGTTGTTCAAGACGATGTACGAGCAGGGTTTCGATCAGTTCGCGCCGTTCATCGTTACAATCCTCGGCATCGTACTGACAGATCTCCTGACCGGGATCGCCCTTGGGATGGCCGTCGCGGTCTTCCTGATCTTGTATCGCAACTACATGAACTCGCACTTCCTGCACCTCTCGGAGAGCCAATCCGAAGTCGGGCAGCGCATCCTTTCGATGCATCTGGTCGAAGAAGTCACCTTCATGAACAAGGGGGCCATCATCCGTTCGCTCGCGGCGGTCCCCGACGGGACTCACGTGCGAATCGACAGCTCCCGATCGTTCCACGTCGACCACGACGTTCTCGAAGCCATCGCTGAATTCGAAGAATCCGCCCCGACCCGCAACATCACGGTCGAACGGATCGAACGCACCTCGTCGGCGAACGAAGATCCCAACGCCGACAATTACGGAGTCGAAAATGCAGACACAGAACGAATCCTCCTTGGCGGAGATGACCCCGCAACGGGCGCTACAGCTCCTACGCGAGGGCAATGAGCGGTTCGTCGCCGGGCAAAAGACCGAGCGAGATTTCGGGCAGCAGCGTGGGGACACACGCGAGGGGCAGTGGCCCTTCGCCGCGATTCTCAGCTGCATGGACTCCCGCACCTCAGCCGAACTGACCTTCGACCTCGGGCTCGGGGACATCTTCAGCATTCGGTTGGCAGGCAACTGCGTCAACCAAGACGTTCTCGGAAGCCTCGAGTACGCGTGTGAGGTCGTCGGCTCCAAGCTGATCCTCGTGCTGGGACACACGCGATGCGGTGCGGTCACCGGTGCGTGCAACGGCGTCGAGTTGGGGAACGTGACGGCGCTGCTGAGCCACATTCAGCCTGCGGTAGCGACCACGAAGCGAGAGTGCAGCGACCTGGCGCCCTCCGACCCCGAGTTCGTCGGGCGCGCGACGGTGAACAACGTGTCGTGTGCGATCCAGGAGATCCGCGGTCAGAGCGAGATCCTGCAGAAGCTCGAAGCGGATGGAGCCATCGAGATCGCGGGCGGGGTGTACGACGTCGAGACCGGCGGGGTGGAGTTTCTTCCTTAGGGTCGCTTCGTTCACCCGACGAACTCGCGAAGGCCTAGCTCAGAATCGGGTCGAGCTTGTGAAAGAGCGGGTTTTCGTCGTTGGGATCGGTGCCGGCCGCGATCATCGAGAACCGCAGGATGCGGCGGTGCTGCAGGCGCACGAGTTCCTCATCGCGCCCGGGATCATTCGCACCGATGATCTCGGATACCGCGGCGTCTGCCGACACGAGATCGTCAAAGGACCGACCGGTGAGCTGGGCGATGTCTGCGAGGGCCTCTCTCTCGAACCAGCCTCGGTAGCGTGCATGGTTGAGTAGGAAGCTCGGAATCGAGTGCAGCAGACCTCGCTCCCAGGGCTCGAACGCGCTGGAGGTGGGCAGCCGTTCGATGTCGACCATGAGCTTTCTGAGCCCAGAGTCCTCCCAGTTCTGAATGGTCGGCTCGGGCAGGTGCAGATTGTAGTCCAGCGGAATGTCCTGGAGCTCGGCGATCGCCTCGTAAGCGCGACGGGTGATGCTCCCGTACTCAAGGACCCCTTCGATCCAGTTGCCCCCCCTCGCGTTCGGCTCCATGAAGAACTTCGCCGCGATGCCGGACAGCTGCAGGAAGCCCACCGTGTGGTAGCCGACGACCCGCAGGTCGACGTCGGTCCCGGTGACCTCTCCGTACCGGCGGTAGAGGGCGGGGATGTCCCCCATGTTCTCGTAGGGGTGACGACCCCGAAAGCAGGCGAGATCCCAATGCGTGTCGCCGATGTTCGCGATCTCGAAGTCGAGCAACGCGAGCACCTCGGTTCCGGCGGACATGAATTGCCCCGCATCCCCCGCGATGAAGCTCCCGTGGGTTCGGTGCTCGGGAATGTTCCGCCGTAGCCACGACTGCAGAAACTCGAACGCCGTATCGATGTGACCCATGTGCACGCCGGCCTGATACATGCGCTCAGGCGCGTGCAGGGCGATCTCGGCCGCCGTCTGCGGCGGCTTCGCGAGTCGCCGGATGTGCGCGAACTCACTCACGGGCACTGCGTGGACCGCTGCCAGGTCTTCCATGTAGTGCAGCATCGCCTGCCAACGCTCGTCGCTCAGGGTCGAGGGGTCCTCGATTGCCGTGTGCAGCATTCCCGGCGCGCGATCCTCGGTGTCGACCCAGTCCATGACGAACGCCCGGGGAGAGTCCACCCAACCGTAGATATGAGGCACTTTGATTCCGTTGGCCTCGAGCACCTGCATGACGTCCATCTCGAATCGGAGGTCGTGCTTCCCCGCGATCGAGCGGTCGCCTCGAAACAAGACCGCCTTGGTCTCGGCGCCC
>JAQWRY010000006.1 GCA_029243485.1 Candidatus Binatia bacterium
CGGGCTCAAACGGCGGCGGCGACGCCGCCGGGCGGGCGCTCACAAAGCGCTGCGCGTGTAGCAGAACTCGAATTTGCTACGCGGCCTCGTAGCGAAGGGCCTCGAGATTTAGCGCCTTCAGGGGCGAATGGCGATCCAAGACCGCCTCCTGCCTCCATGGTTCGCAAACGCGCGGGCATCGAGTTGACGCTTTTTCCCGAAAGCTACGACGGCCTCTCGCTTAAGACCGAGACCCCGAAGGATATGAAAGGGAATACCCCGATCCACTGTTTGGGTTCAGAGACGGTTGGGCCACGGTATGGACGACCCCGACCCCGACGCCGCCGGCGATCAGCTGGGCTGTGGCCGCTCTGACATATCATTTTGGCGGCGCCGCCCAGCGGGCTAGACCCGAAAACTGGACCTCGCTCCAGGCTTCGGGGTTGCCGCTACCCGGCGACCTGGGCAAATAGGCCGTTCATGTTGGCTACCGCCAGTCAAAACGGTTCTTCTCGTTCCTCTCGTCGGCTGCGCGGTGTTGTGGGTCGTCGCCTCTTGCCGGGTCATTGCGTCCGGGCCTGAACTTGAGCCGTTTCAGCTTGTTCTTCAAGACTTCTTCATGGCGTTGGCCGAATCGTTGGGACTGCCCGGAAGATCCGCCGCTGCCTAACAAGTAGGTGCAGCGGGCGTGCTGACACTGAGGCGTTGGCAGGCGTGCTAGAATGGCGTGCGTCTGGAGCGTTCAGGAGCTGCCCGGTAGGTCGCCGCACGCCGCTGAACGCCGATCCGTTATACGGCATGATCGAGATTCGCACCGCACAAGAGAGTGACCTCCTGATCGTCAGTCAGTGGCTACGCAACCAGACGGAGTGCGAGATGTGGGCGGGCCACGGAGTCTTGTATCCGATTGACCTGCCGGCTCTGCCCGATGCGATTCAATGGACCGAGAGCGACTCTTGGGTTGTAACTCTTCGTGAAGAGGTCGCGGCGTTCGGTCAACTTGTACCCAAGCTGTACGTCGTCAGCTGAGTCGGGATCTTTGGGGTCGATTTCCTAGAGACACTTCCGGCACGTTTGCTCGACTACGCAGCGTGTAGATTCTGCCGCTTACGACGAGCCATTGTCTTTTTCTTGATCTGCTCTCGGCGGCGGTAGGCGGGATCAAGGGCCCATTTGCCCAGGACGGCGGGTAGCCGCCACCGCGAAGGCTCGAGCCAGGTCCGGATTTCGGGTTCAAGCGGCCGCGGCGGAGCCCTCGGGCGGCAGTTCGTTTCGCCGGCGCTCCCCGATGCGAACAGTCTCAGGGCGAGGCGGAACTCGTTGTCAGCCCAAGCCAGGTTCCACCACTTTCGTCATCATGCGCGAACTGATCACCGATATTGTCCCCGGCGACTACATCGCCTGCCACTCCGAGCCCGTCGCCGTAAAGGGTTCCTCCTCGTCTTCCCGCGGCTGCGGAGCCGGTTGCGTAGAGTGTCTTCACGCTGAAACCCACCTTGGCCGGTTGCCAGTAGGAAATTGGAAGGTTTCGCACCCAGTTTCCGGCTCGCGCCCAATATCCGGTTCCTGAAGCCGGTTTTATGAAAGCACTAAGTTTGTGGAAGACCCCGCCCATGGCCGCCCCGATGAGTCCGCCAATGACGACCCCCTGAAGTACCGGGCCCCAGAGTTGGTCGACACTTCCGCACCCGGTCGAACAGGCGATGGCCGCCTCGAGGCCGCCGGCGGCCGCGCCGACGACGAACCCGGCGGCCATCTGGCCGGCAAGGGATGTGATGCCGCCGGCGAAGACGGCCCCTGGTGCGAATGCAAGGGGCAGGGCAGCACCTACGAGGCCGCCCAGCACCGCTCCGGAACTGGCCGCGATCCAGAATTCGGCGCTGTCTACCCCGT
This sequence comes from Candidatus Binatia bacterium, assembly GCA_029243485.1. NCBI lineage: Bacteria > Candidatus Binatota > Binatia (SeqCode) > Binatia bacterium. Next base: position 1,873 of record JAQWRY010000006.1, read on the forward strand.
ACCCCTGGGAGAGAGCTATCCCGCCGAAGGTTGCAAATCCTATGGCTGCACCGGCAGCAGCGAAGCTGCCGAGAGCGGCGAATCCCCCGGCGCCCGCCAGTACGGCGGCGAGTCCGCCGGTCAGCACAATTGCTGCGGCGACGAGGACCACCACCAGGACGATCGCGACCACGGTGAGGATCTCGACGATATTGTCGGCCAACCACTCCCCTGCCGAAGCGAACGCGTCCCCGATCGCCGAAAAGATGGAACGTCCGGTAGGGTCGGTGTAGCGGATGGGGTTGCCGACTGCGAAAGCGTAGCGGTTCAGCGTTCTTGGGTCGGAGACGTCGGAGACGATCGTATCGGCATTCGTGAACCTTCCGATCTCGGGGTCGTAGTGTCGCGCATTGAAGTTGTAGAGGTCGGTCGCTGGATCGAATTCCTGCCCCTGGAAGGCAGGCCCGATGGTTCGTCTCCCGGAATGGAGTCCGCCCTTCCAGTTCTCGGCGGAGCCAAAGGGTTCGTACTCGCGGGTCTGGCGGATGCGCCCCTTCTCGTTGGTCACCGCTGTTACGCTGCCCAGGTGATTGCCGTGCAGGTAGAGGCTCTTGAGTCGCAGACCGGGGTTCGCGACAGCATGAGCGGTGCTCGGTTGCGCGAGGGGGCTCATGGCGACCGCCAGCACGACGATGAGGTGGGTCGGGTTTGAGCGTGCTCTTGTCCCGATTTCCTTGATCGAGGAGTAGATCCCCCAGTTGCGTCTGCGGTCGAGCAGAAGGACCGTGAGGAGGAGCAGGATGCCGGTCGAGGAGAATCCCGCGCGGTAGATTGGAAGTCCTCTGTCGGGAAGAGCGGACCTGATCAACTCTACGCGCTTACTTCCGCTGGTGACGATGGCGACGGCGAGGCTGCCGGCGAAGATGTTTCGGGTGGCCCGGGATCGTGTCTCTTCGTACCACCCTCCGATGATGACGCGACGCTTCCGGCCATTTTCCTGGATGACGAGATTCCCAGCAGCGTCGTAGGTATTTCGCTCCAGAACGCGCTCGCGGCGCCCTCGCTGGTCGCTCACGGTGCGTAGTCGATTGGCTCCGTCGTATTCGAATCGTCGCGAGCCCTTCACGGTCATATTGCCTCGCTCGTCGTAGGCCATGGCGAAGGCGCGCTTGATCTCGTCGGGAGCGAGTCCAGCCATCCCAGCGGAGCAGTCGTCTATCTTCTTCTCGGGGCCTCGCTTGCCTCCGATCTCGGCCGCGCAGATTACGCGCTGCGGATGGGCGGAGTCCATCGCGAAGCGTAGATCTCCCTTCCGAGTGAGGTTGCCGATTGCGTCGAACTCGTAGCGTCGATCGACTTCATTTTTGTCGCTGGTCGCCCGGGTCAGTCGACCCAGTTCGTCGTACTCGAAGCTTCTCGTTTCTTCCCGGATCGCGTCATGGAGGCTGGTGACGTTGTTGGCCGAATCAAAGGCATAGGTAAGGGCCTGAATGGTGTGTCCGAAGGAGTTGACGGCAGAGTTTGTCTCCATCCGCTCGAGGACATCGTAGGTCATTTCGGTGGTTACGCCGTTGCCGTATCGCATGCCTTCGATCCGGCCACCGGCACTGTAGACGAACTGATCGATGATGACGTCTCCGTTTTGGTCGACGAGCGACGTCAGGTTGTTTCCGGGGTCGTACTCATGATGGACTTCGAACCCATCGGGGTAGGTGATGGACCTGACCCTGTCCATCGAGTCGTACGTCCAGCCCATCACATAGGTTTTGTCGCCGACCAGGCGTCGGCGTTCGACGACCCGGCCCCGTGCGTCATAGGAGAGCTGCAGGACGCCCGCCGCGTCGAAAACCTCGACGAGTCTGCCGACGGCATTGACATCCCCGGCCGTTCCATAACGGAAGACCTGAAGGCGGCCGTCGGGCAGCTCCTTCTCCAATAGCTGTCCGGTTGGAGAGTATCTGAAGAAAGTCTCTCCCCCATCAGGTCCGGTTTCGCGGGTGAGGCGTCCTTCGCCGTCGTATGCGTAATCGAACGTGCCGGCGTTGGGATCTTCGAGGCGAGTCCGGCGCGAGACACCGTCGTAGGTGATGCTGGTTCTGGAGCCAATGGCATCGATGATGCCGACGATCCTCGACGACGAGTCGTACTCGTAGTTGGTGGTCTGGTCCTGACCGTCGAGTTGTGAAGTGACACGCCGCGGCTTTCCGGAAGGATGGGAGATCAGGCGGGTGATCTGGCCTCGGGCGTCGATCGTCGTGCTTTCTCGGCCATTGTAGGTGATCGAGAGTTGCTGACCGAGCGGATCTTGGAGGAGCGAAGGTCTTCCCATGTCGTCGCGGATCATGGTGGAAGTAGGGTCAGGGTCGCCTTCGTAGAAGGCGGAAGTCGTCGTCCCTGGCAGACCATCGCCCCCGAACTCCCTGGCGATGACAACGGGGCGGCCATGGCTGCCCTCCTGGCGGGTTTCGTAGATTCGGCCGAAGGCGTCGTAGAAATACTCGGTCTCGAACAGCTCGGAGGTGCCCGCAGTCTCCGTGCGGCGTTCTTTAAACGATTGGTTGTTCGGGTCGCCGAGGTTGGAGTAGGTCCAGGACACGGTGCCGTGCGGGGAACTCTCGTCGCCAGGAGAGGTCGCCTTGATCTTGCGGCCGAAGGCGTCGTACTCGGTCGTGGTCTGGTTGCCGCTGGCGTCCACGTCCAGCACGATCAGGCCAAAGCGGGGGTCATACTCGGTGCGTCGTATATGGCCCAGGTCGTCGGTTGCCTGGACTCGAAAGGTCCCTGTCGTGTCGTACAGGAATTCGACCGTGGCTGCTGCGCGGTCCACCGTCTCGACCATATTGCCCCATGCATCGAAAGTCATGAGAACTTCGGTGTAGTCGTTCTCGGAGATCCGTTCGCGCATCCGAAGTGGTCGGCCCAGGTTGTCGTATTCGTTGATTGCCTCGGAGACGATCTCGTCGGCACTATCTCGTTGTTCGATCCGGCTCAGGAGCGCCCAGAAGCCGTCTTCCGTTTTCTGGTGCCAGTCGTAGGTCAGGATCACTTCGTCGTTCGGAGTCTCGATCTCGGGGTCTTCGACCTTGCGGATGAGTTGCATGAATTCATCGTACTCACGTTCGATGTGGGAACTGGTCGTGAGGGTGATGCCGTCTTCCTCGTACTGAGCGGAATCCGTCGTTCCAACGAGTACCTGTGTGACTCCCTGCTCCACGGAGTGGCGGATGGTCTCGGTTTCGCTCCAGGTGCGGAGTTTTCCCGCGCTGTCGTAGGTACGGATCACATTGGGCTGCCCCGCCCGATCCTCGTCCTGATAGAAATGCGTTTCGACACGCAGTCCAATGTTTGGAGTTCGGGTGGTTTTGGCAAAGCCCCGCAAACCTCCGTCCTCGAAGAGTCCACCCTCATAGCTGAAGGTATCCTGCATCACGTTGCCACGGCCGTCATCCCGCGCGAGTGATCGCGGGACGGCCATGGCTATGGGAAGGCCCTGGATGCCGGTGGCAGTCCTATTGTCGAACTCGGTGGATATCGCCCATGTGACGATCGTCTCTTCGCCCAGGGGGCCTATCGCGCTGGCCAGCAGATTCGATCTCTGTGATTCAGCCAGTCTGAATTCGCGGGGACCAGCTTCCTTGGCCGCCACGAGGTCCATCTGCCCGTCGGCGTTGAGGTCTGCGAAGCTCACACCGGTCGATGCGCCATCTTCGTCGATGAAGTGGACGCCGGCCGAAGCGAAGAGGGTCCCCATCGTCGGATCGAGGACCCATCCGGCTCCGTCATTCCGGAGGGCCCTGACCTGGCTGGGTGACGCTTGCAGGTAGTCGACAAGGCCGTCTTCATTGAAATCGGTGGGTACGAGACCGGTGCCCTCGAGCGACTCCTTGAGCCCGTAGATGCCCAGAGCGGACATCGTGGCGGTGTAGCTGTCACTCTTCTCCCAGCCCTGTCCCGTGAATAGGTAGGCGGCCTCTTTGCCTTCGACGCTTCGAATGATGTCCGCGTGCCCATCTCCGTTCACGTCGACGAGGGAGTATCCCTGAAGTTCATACTCGACCACAAAAGCTGCTGCGGATCCGTCTCCGTTCGCATTGTCGGTCAGGACGTTGGCGAGCGCATTGGCCAGCGAGTTGGAGGGGTGCCAGCCGGGGTGGTCGCGACCACCGTTGAGAAGGACGGCGCGCACCATGCGAGGAGTCTGGCCCAAGGCCGCGCTCTGGTCGAAGACCAGAGACCAGATGATGTCCATCCGGCCATCGCCATTGATGTCTCCCATTTCGACGCCCGGGTACTCGCCGTCCTTGCCGATAAAGGAGAACGGCTCGCTCACCTCGACGGAGAAGTCGCCGGGATTCGAAGGGACGCAGATGGGCAGTGGCTCTTCGTCTTCGGCCAGAGGGACGCAGTCTTCGGGGTCGGCAGGAGAGCACTCTTCGTTCTGCTCGGCTTCGACGGTACACCCGGTGCAGTAGGGCGGAGAACAGCCGCTGGGAGCCGGAGCGGCGAAGTCGCTGCATAGGGGAGCACGACAATTCGTCTGTGCCTGCGTATCGGCCAGGGCAAGGGACATTCCAGAGATGCTCTGCAGTTGATCGCTCCATGCAGCGCTTCGTTGCCAGGAGCTACCGTTGTTCAGGTACACGTTGCTGACCGGATTCCCGCCCACGAGACGAGCGGAGACGATGTCTGGCATTGCATCTCCGTCGACGTCCATGAAACGCACGCCCGTATCGACTCCGTCCTCGCCGATCGTCGCCGACTCGATCGCCTGAAGCGCGGCCGTCCACGCGGCATCCGCCGTGGGGAAAGAGCCGGAACCATCGCCTATATAGACGGCTGATCCATTGTCGACCACGTCGGCGAAGCCATCGCCGTCCACATCGATGAATTGGACGCCGGTCTGCTTGCCGTCTGCGTCGGCAAGGCTCGGCCCGGAGAGCAGTAGGGGGCTCGCCTGCGTTTGCCAGGCCGGAGAGCGCTCGGTGTACGTAATCTCGCGGAGAACGACCTCCGAGATGCCGTCGGAGCCGACCAGCGTGACGCGACTGAGCAGGGAAGGACCATTGTTGTAGCGTGAGTAGCTGAGTTCATAGCGACGCACGAGATTTCCCTGGGCACGGACGACGATCTTCTTCAAGCGAAGATTGTTCGAGATGCGGGCGCCACCGCGATAGGCAGTGCGGCGGTCGGGTCGCCTCTCGTAGACGAACTCGATGACGTTGTCCCCGAGGGTATCGTTAGGGGCGTACCCGGTGTAGTGCACAGTTTTGGGATAGATGGTCTGGTTGTCACCGTCGCAGGAGGGGTCATCAAAGACTTCGCACTCCCGTCCATAGGCGAAAGTCATCGTGTTGCCGGACGGATCCTCGAGAAGATCGAGTAGCCAGATTTCGCCATCGAGTCGACTATCGCTGCGACTGCCGAAGTAGTAGGCGTTGCCTTGTCCGTCGTGCGTCAACCAACCGTCGCCGTTGCGCCGGAAGGGGCGGTAGACATTCTCGATCTTGGCACGGTAGATGCCATCGCCGTTTTCGTCGTGCAGCTCGCCTCCCGCCCCTCCGAGGGAAAAGGAGAATCGGTCGTTGGGGGTTCCCTCGATGGTGGCGAGGGTGCTCGGGTCCCCGTCTCCTTGCCAGCTTTCGATCGAACCCATCGCCATGCCCCATCCGGCACCGGCGAGTCCGCCGCCTCCGAGGGAACTGAACGCCAGAGAGAGGCGCGGATGGATGGCCCGTCGCCCGGGCGGTGCGGCGATCATGATGCGGTCGGCGACGACGCCGTAGGACTCCGATACGGTCGCACTGCTCGGCTCGCCGAACGCCGTGGGAAGGGGAACCTCGACACCGTTCAAGAGTGACCCCTGCGCGCATGCGTCTGATGGCAGGATGGTGAGAGCCATCACAGCCCAGGCGAAAAGCACGATCGGAAGGCGTCCGGGCGCTCTCCTCTGCGACCGCAAGGCTGCTGGCAACGGCTGGTCCATGATTTCCATCCTTTAGGCTAATATCGGGCTTCGAATCCGAGCAAAGTCCGGCACAAGCTACGGTGCTCGCCAGGGGCGACCCCGATGGTAGGAGACAGTAAGGCCCTTTTTGCCTCAATTGACTTGTAGCCGTCAATCCCAAGCCTCACGCGGGGAGCCGTGAACGAGATCTGCAACCCCGTCGACGCCGCAGAATCCGCGACCGTGTAGACGTTGGAAGGGAACGGCAGGAGGCAATCGGGATGCAGCGGTTCGCACCCAGGCTGCAGCGCGCCGGCATCGATCTCGATATCGACCGG